>PMLN01000206.1:3655-13414 GCA_003158885.1 Anaerolineae bacterium | reverse complement strand
TTGAAAATACCTACCCCTAAAAGATTCTCCCTCCCCTGAATCTGACAAAACCATATAAATCCTCATTATTCATCTTGCATAAAAATTCCATCGCCTCTATAATCGTGGGTAATGAAGAAGAGAGTCGAAAATGAATCTCGAAGGTATTGAAGCGCGTTTAAAGTCCCTGATCGAGGACCAACTGGCGGGCGCCTTGACCGGCAGGAATATGGAAGAATTGATCGTTCAAAAACTCGCGGCGGCCATCCGGGACGGCACAGCCACTGCACCCGATGGAACCCGCTTTGCGCCCAACGTTTATACGCTGGTGGTCGCGCCTGCCACTTCCAGGCACTGGCAGGAACCCGGCTTGTTGGGAACGCTCACCGAGATCATCAAAAGTACGGCCAAAGATGCCGGCTTGAAGTTTGAATTTCCACCCGTGATCACCCTTACCACCGATGCAGGCCTGCCGGCCGATCTGATCAACCTTTTGGCTTCACATCAGGCCTCAAAAACCATGGAAGATACCCAAAATACACCTCCAGTCTCAGAAGAAAAAATCATTGAAGATAACACCATCCCCGAAAATGCCTTTCTGATCGTCGAAGGTGTCAAAGTATTTGCGCTCGGCGCGCCGGTTGTCAATATTGGCCGCCGGCTGGATAACGGCCTCGTGATTGATGACCCGCGTGTTTCCCGCAATCACGCCCAACTGCGCGCCATCAAGGGCCGCTATGTAGTCTTTGATTTGAATTCGACCGGCGGCACATTCATCAATGGACGCCGCGCCAGCCAGGGCGTACTCTACCCGGGAGATGTGATCTCGCTGGCCGGGGTGATGCTGATCTTTGGACAGGATAATCCCCCGCCGCGCTCGGATATAGCCATGGTATCGCCGTTCTTCGATTCAAGCGATGCCGACCGGCCAACGGCCATTCTGATCACCGCGCCGACCACCAAGAAAAAGAAAAAGGAATGAGCGGGGTTGTGGTTCTGGCGTTTCGCATTTTGATGGCCGCCGCCGTTTACATTTTTCTCGGCCTGGCCTTGTGGATGATATGGCAGGATTTGAAGCAGGAAGGGCGTAAAGCCTCGCTGCGCGTCTTCCCGGCCATCCGGCTCGAGGTGCGCGCGCGGAACCGTGTCGTGGTTTCCAAAACCTTTTCCAAGCCTGAGATCATTCTCGGAAGGAACCCGGCCTGCGATATTCCGATCAACGATGAAACTGCTTCCGCCCAGCACGCAAAATTGAGTTATCATCACAATCAATGGTGGCTCGAGGATCTGAACTCCACCAACGGAACAAAGTTGAATAGGGAAAAACTCAGCCTGCCGACCGTTCTGACCTCGGACGATGAAATTCAATGCGGAAAAACCAAAGTGACCGTCATCATGAACGACACGATGCCCGGTTCACCGGAACCATGAAGTTGAGGCTCAATACATTATGGAAGATGCGATCAAGCTTGCGATCATAGGCGGTTCAGGCCTGTACAATATGGAAGGCCTCGAAGGGGCCATGGAATGCAGCCTTGAGACGCCGTTCGGCCGGCCCAGCGCGCCGGTCGTGATCGGTGTACTGGACGGCCAACGCGTGGCCTTTCTGGCCCGGCATGGGGTCGGCCACCGCATCATGCCCGGCGAAGTTCCTTATCGCGCCAATATCTATGCGCTTAAATCGCTGGGCGTCGAGCGCATCGTCAGCATCAGCGCCTGCGGTTCCCTGCGCCAGGATTATGAGCCGGGTCATATCGTGATCCCCGACCAGCTTTTCGACAACACCAAAAACCGGGCGCACACCTTCTTTGGGGAAGGCTTGGCCGAGCATGTCGGCGTGGCCGATCCGTTTTGCCCCGATCTCTCGAAGCAACTCGAAGAAGCGGTGCGCGCCACAAATGCAGCCGTGCATTCGGGCGGTACTTTCATCACCATCGAAGGTCCGCGCTTCTCCACCAAAGCGGAATCGAACACCTATCGCGCCTGGGGCATGTCCATCATCGGCATGACGGCCGCGCCGGAAGCCTTCCTGGCGCGCGAAGCGGAAATGTGCTACGCTGTGATGGCGCATGTCACCGATTATGATGTCTGGCATCTCAGCGAGACGCCGGTGACCGTTGACATGGTTATTCAAACTTTGAACAAGAATACGAAAATTGCACAGGCAGCCATCCGCCAGCTTGTGCGCAACCTGAAGCCCGAGCGCGATTGCGAATGCAGCCGCGCCCTGGCGAATGCCATCATCACCAAACGCGAGAGCATTTCGAAAGACACCCGGCAAAAACTGGATTTACTTGTCAAGAAATATATTTGAGTTCTTCCGTATAGGTCGGTCCGCTTCTTCCATTGACCAACGTCAAAGCCGCCTGCTCCTTTTGGCGGCTCTTTTTCTTTTCCTCGATTCCGTCATCCTGACCCTTTCGCCGGCGGTCAGGGAGCAGACTTGGAATGTTTCCTATCGTTGGTCGCAGTGGATCGGTTATGCGATTTGGGCCGCGCTTTTCTTCCTGGCTGACCGCTTCACACGCAAACAACTCCCGGATCGTGATCCCTTGCTCCTGCCGCTGGCCTCGCTCCTGAGCGGCTGGGGAATATTAACCATCTGGCGGCTTGATCCGGCCTACGGGATCCGGCAGGCGATCTGGCTGACCGTCAGCCTGGCGGCTTTGGCAGCCATCCTGTATTACCTCCCGTCCGATCTAGCCCCCCTGCGGCGCTATAAATATATACTCCTCACTGGCGGACTCATCATTACCGGGCTGACCCTCTTGCTCGGCACCAACCCGGAAGGTTATGGGCCGCGTCTTTGGCTTGGATGCTGCGGCGTTTATCTCCAACCCTCCGAACCGCTCAAGCTCTTGCTCGTGGTATATCTCTCCGCGTATTTGGGCGACCGCCTGTTGATCCGGCAGAGATTCTTTCCCCTGCTCTTCCCTACGATCTTTGTCACCGGTATCGCGCTCCTGCTCTTGTTGGTACAACGCGACCTGGGCACGGCCTCCATCTTTGTTTTGATCTATACGGTCATCCTTTACATGGCAACCGGCAAACGGCGTGTTTTGCTGGCCACGGCCTTGATGCTTGCCTTGGCGGGAGTCGTCGGCTATTTCTTCGTGGATGTAGTGCACGAGCGGATTGGGGCCTGGCTCGACCCGTGGGCGGACCCCAGCGGCCATTCCTACCAGATCGTTCAATCCTTGCTGGCCATTGCCAACGGCGGCATGATCGGGCGCGGCCCCGGCTTGGGCAGTCCGGCCCTGGTCCCGGTGGCACATTCGGATTTTATCTTTACCGCCGTCGCTGAAGAAACCGGCTTATTGGGCACCACCGCCCTGATCATCGTATTCTGCCTGATCCTCGCGCGCGGACTGCGCATCGCCTTCCGCGCGCCGGATCAATTTCGCCGCATCCTGGCCGCCGGTCTGTGCGCCTATCTCGGCATCCAGACCCTGTTGATCATTGACGGCAACCTGCGCCTCGTGCCGCTAACCGGGGTTACCCTGCCCTTTGTATCCTATGGCGGCTCCTCGCTGTTAACCGCCTTCATTGCCATCGGGCTGCTGCTGATGATCAGCAGCCAACCGGATGAAATGCCCGCCTTATTAACCGCACCGGGTTCCTATTATTTCGTGATGGGTGTGTTGGGAGTGGGGATCATCGCCACCCTGTTTGCCAATTCATGGTGGGCGGTCTTGCGCGGCCCGGATCTATTAAACCGTACCGATAATCCCCGCCTCGCCATCTCGGATCGCTATGTGCCGCGCGGCGCCATCCTGGACCGCAACAACCAGCCAATTGATGTGACCGAGGGTCAAAGCAGCGCCTATCACCGTGTTTACCTTTATCCAGATCTCGCGCCCGTTACCGGATACATCCATCCCACCTATGGCCAGGCCGGTCTCGAAGCCAGCCTCGATAAAACCTTGCGCGGCCTGCAAGGCAATCCGGCCAGCTTGATCTGGTGGGATCATCTTCTGTATGGCACGCCCCCTGCGGGGCTGGACGTGAGACTGAGCCTCGACCTCGAATTACAAAAGCGGGCCGATCAATCCCTGGGGGATCATAAAGGCGCGGTGATCCTTATGAACGCGCAGACCGGCGAAATCCTGGTGATGGCCTCTCATCCCACCTATAATCCCAATAAATTGGATGAGATCGGCGCCTCGCTGGCCCAGGATCAAAACACTCCGCTGGTGAACCGCGCCGCGCAGGGCATGTATGCGTCCGGCTCCGCGCTTCAACCTTTTGCTTATGGCCTGAAAACGGCACAACAAGTGATAGCTTTGTTTGAAAACCTAGGATTTTATACGCCGCCGCAAATCCGCCTGCCGGTGGCCGGGGCCATGCAGTCCGGCGAATTAAAGAATTTGCGGATCAGTCCCCTGCAGATGATTGTTGCAGAGGGGACATTGAGCGCTCACGGTCTGCGCACCGCGCCGCGCATCGTCCTAGCCGTCAACACGTCGCAGCAGGGCTGGGTCATCCTGCCCGCTTTGGGTCAATCCATACAAGCCCTCGATACAGCTACGGCAGATCGCATTGCGAACGAACTGGCGATCCAGAACCAGCCCTTCTGGGAATGGGCCGGTGCCGGCAACACGGGCCCTGATTTTTCCACGTGGTATCTGGAAGGGACTTTACCGGACTGGAAGGGAACGCCGCTTGTGGCGGTAGTACTATTGGAGGAAAATTCTCCTGCACTCGCAAAAGATATTGGAGTTCAACTTTTAAAAGCGGCCATCACCCCCTGAAATGGGCCTGGATAAAATAGTGGGCTAATTAATTTTTCACCACAGAGATCACAGAGTTCACGGAGAAAAATAAATGGAAAAACTCTGCGTTCTTCGCAAAGCACGCAAAGCACAATTGCGCTCCGTAGTGAATGATTCAGAAGCCCACGAAATTAGCCGCTTCCAATAACACAGTCCGCTAATTCAGACTGTTTTACTATTATATTATAATCCGACCATGTTAAGTGTTGTCATTCAAGCCGGCGGGCAATCCTCGCGCATGGGACAGGACAAGGCGCTCAAACTTTTCCTTGGCCGCCCGCTGATCCAACGCGTGATCGAACGAATGCAACCGATCGCGGATGAGGCGCTTGTCACCACAAATCGCCCCGAGGCTTACGGCTTTCTTAACCTTCCGCTTTTCACGGACTTGAGACCGGGCCGCGGCGCTCTCGGCGGTCTCTACACCGCGCTTTTCTCCGCCAAACATTCCAGCGTGGCGGTGGCGGCGTGCGATATGCCGTTTGCCAATGCGGAACTCTTCAAAGCCGCGTCCGAAATCCTAGACAAGGAAAAGGCGGATATCGTGATCGCCAGAACCGACGAAGGTTACGAACCGCTCCATGCCGTCTATCGCCGCGAAACATGCATCCCGGCCATCGAAGCCGCCATTGATTCAGAAAAATGGCGGATGGACGCGTGGTTCCCGCAAGTGAGAATCCGTCTGCTGACGCCGGAGGAAATCAAACGTTATGATCCCAACGGCTCCGCATTTTTAAACATCAACACGCCGGAAGATTTCGCCAAAGCCGAAGAACAAGCCCGACTGACGGGTTAAGCGGCTAGCGAACCACCAGCACCGGGCAGGAGGCATGGCTGACCACCTTGTGGCTGGTGCTTCCCAGCACCAGTTCAGCGATGGCGCTCATGCCGCGTGAACCCATAACGATCACCGTACTGCCGCGCGTTTTGGCGACATTGATAATCGCCTCGGCCGGTGAACCTTCGATCAATTCGGTGTGAATCTCGCCGGGGATTTTTCCAACGGCATCCTGGGCTTTCTGAAGGATGCCATTGGCGGCCTTCATGCGAGCCTCGATGGCTTGTTCCATATTCGGTTCACCCAAATATCCGGGAATGCCGTCGAAGGCCACCACGATGCGCAAGATTTCGGATTTCATGGCACGCGCCAAGTCGCCTGCCTCCCTAGCGGCGTGCAGGGAATGTTCAGAACCGTCCACAGCAAGGAGAATTTTTTCGAACATACTGGCTCCTTTCGCTCACCTCTAAAACAAGTATACAATTAATTCAACATGAATTCAAATCATGCGCTGATTTTCATTAAGGCCTGTTGCAACTGCCCGACCTCTTCCAAGGTGTTGTAATGCACCGCGCCGACACGCACCATACCGCCGCTATCTTCCAGACCCAGCCGCTCGGTAACGTTGAGGGCATAATAATTACCATCCCACACATAAATATTTTGTTCCGCGAGTTTTTCAGCAACCTTGCGCGGGGGGATGTTTTTCAGGCGAAATGAATAGGTTGCCACACGCTCTTCGAGGCGGTAGGGGTCGGTGAGGCCGAAAACCGTCAACCCCGGAACCGTTCGCAGGGCAGAGAGAAGCACACGGCTGATCTCCAATTCATATATATGGACGGCCGCCATGCCCTTTTGCAAGGCGAGGCGGCGTCCGGAAGCATTTGTCAATGTCTGATCCTCATTACCGAACTCTCGGCCAAGCCATTCAAAGTATTCCACTGCGCCCAAGACACCCGCCAGGCCTTCATGATTCTGCGTGCCGGTTTCAAATTTGCCAGGCAGCTCATTCGTGGCGGGGCGTACTTTGTAGGCGAACAACTTTTCCAGCAATTCATGCTTTCCGTAAAGAATCCCGGCATGGGGGCCGAAAAACTTGTAAGCCGATGAAACCAGAAAATCGCAACCGAGCTTTTGAACATCAATCAGACCATGGGGCGCATATTGGACGGCATCCACGTAAACCAGCGTCCCGGCAGAATGCGCCATCTGAATGATCTTCCCGACGGGATTGATCGTACCCAAGGCGTTGGAAGCATACCCAACCGCCAGAAGGCGCGGCTTGCGCTCGAGCGCCTTTTGAAGTTGATCGAGTTTAAGCGTGCCGTCTTCCACATCGAAATCCACCCAATTGACTTTGACACCATGATCCTGAGCGGCCAACACCCAGGGCGTGACGTTGGCATCGTGATCGAGACGCGTGACCACGATCTCATCGCCCGGCTTCCATTCACGTGAAAGGGAACGGCTGATATGCAACGTCAGCGTGGTCATATTGGCGCCGAAAACGATTTCTTCCGCGCTGGCGGCATTGTAAAAATCCGCCATGGCCTGATGGGCTTCATGCAGGATGGCATCGGAGGCAACGCTGGTTGCAAACGCGCCTTCATGGTTGGCGTTGCATTCCAAGAGATATTTATTAATGCGATCCAGCGACGAACGGGTGATCTGGGTGCCGCCGGGGTTATCGAAGAAGACGGCCGGACGGTTAAGGGAAGGGAATTGATTGCGGATTGAGGAAAGGTCGAGGGGCATGTTGGGTTCTCCATTTTGTTGTTATTGTGAGTGAAGTGAAGCAATCTCATGTTCTCGTGCAATTGTTCGTTTGGCAGTTAGTTGAGATTGCCGCGTCAGGAAGAACGCCTTCCTCGCAATGACATTTTCTATTTTGTCTTTGGTTCATAATCGCAGAGGCGCCGGACGGGACACTGCGGACAAGCGGGTTTGCGGGCATGACAGACCTGGCGACCGAGGCGGATGAAATTCAAATGCGCGGCATAATAGGTCTCGGGCGGAAACAATTTTTCGAGATGGGGATGCGCCTGCTCGACGGTCATTTTTGCGGGACGCAGGCCGATGCGCCCGGTGACGCGGAAGATATGCGTATCCACCGGAAAGGCGGGGCGACCGAGGGAAAAGCACAGCACAATGGCGGCCGTCTTCGGCCCGACGCCGTTGAATTTCATCAGCCAGGCGCGTGCTTCTTCAAGCGGTAGATCCTTCAGGAACCATAAATCCAAATCGCCGCGCTCCTTTGTTATTTCTTTTAAAACTTTTTGAATGCGCGGGCCTTTTTGATTGGCCAAGCCTGCCGGCCGAATGGCATTGATCACATCTTTAGTCTTGGCAGCGCGCACGGATTCCCAGGTGGGGAACTTAGCTCGCAAGGCATTGAAGGCGCGGTCGCGATTGGTATCGTTTGTGTTTTGCGAAAGGATGGTTGAGACCAGTTCGTCAACCGGCGGTAGGGGATTACGCCAAGTGGGATTTCCAAAGGCTTCCAAAAGTTTTTCGTGGATTTTGAGGGCGCGTTTTGCAAGATTTGCCATTTCTAATATCTTGAGTCTTTGATCAAGTTAATTGCTGTCTCGATCACCTCGCGATGGTTTTCAGAATTGATTCCAATGTGAAATGATCGACTCTATGAAAGAATCAGGGGGACTCATTGCAATTTGAATGCCGGTCTCGACTCGCCGACCACGATCTCGCGATGATTCGTGATGGGCAGGGTTGGGCCGAATTCAGCCAGGTGTTTCAGCTGCGAATCATTCAAGACGCCGAGTTGGCGCAGGATTTCCAGCGTCACTGCCGGGCGGACGCGGTTTCTCGTTTGCAAGTCTTCGCCCATGCGCCCGGCGTCGCCATCTGAAACCTTGAAAGCAATGCCCATGCCGCGCGAACCGGGTCCCAATGCGCCGGGCAAAAGCCCGACAGCTTGAAAGCCTTCGGCGCCGCGCTTGGTCAGTATCTTTCCATTGCCGACCTTCATCAACTCACAATCGAATTCACCAAACCCGCTGACCATTTCAGAATGAGATGTCATAGCCGCTGTGATCTTGCGGCAGGCAGCGGCGCGCGCCTGGGGAAGAGAGACCGGATCGCATAAACGCGCAAAGCCCAGGGCTGCGTTCAGGAGCGGAACGGCAAAGTTCGGTGCGGAACAACCGTCCGTGCCAAGTTCGACCTGGTCCCGTTCCATGCCGCACATCTCCGCAAAGGTGGTCAAAATATCCTGCTGAACCGGATGACCACGTTCGAGATATGTTTCCAGCGGCAGGCCGCGCATTTTGGCGTGAGCCAGCATGGCAGTGTGCTTGCCGGAACAGTTGTTGAAGTTGGCGGTGGGCGTAATATTGTGGATAATGACATACTTCAACATCTCCGGATCGCCGGGCAGGTGCGGCCCACATTGCAAATCGCTTTCCTGAATGCCAACTTTGGCCTGCAAGGCTCTGACCGCATCCAGATGGATCTGGGCAGTTTCATGCGATGAGCAAGACAAGGCAAGTTCCCTGGGTGTGAATCCAAAATGTTCCACACCGCCGCGTTCGACAAAGGGCAAGGCCTGAAAGGGCTTGGCGGAGGAGCGCAAAAAAGCGACCACTTGCGGGTCGCCATAAGAATACAAAAGTTTGCCCTGCGAGTCCGTGATTGCAATTGCGCCGAAATGGATCGATTCAACGATGTTCCCGCGCGTGACCTCGAAGAGGGGAAGGAAGCGTTCGGTCATGAGATGTCACCTGAGCTATTCATTCTTACGATTGATCCAGAGAGGCCGCAGATCATCAAGAGCGAAAACCCTGCAGCATCCCTACAATCTGCGGCCCGGCACCTTCGTGCCACCGCTGCCGACAGTACGGAAGGTGGGAACTATTCCTCCGCAGAATTACCCATGTGATAGTGGCGGGCGTAATAATGACGAAACCCGTAACGCAAGCGTTGAACGTATTGCTTGTGCCGCGCCACCGACGATTTAAATTTATCGGCGAAGTTCTCGACCAGTTTCTCGGTGGCCTCCGGCGATTGGCCCCTGGAGGCCATCTTTTCCAGCTTTTCGTGAATCTCACCCATCACTTCCAACTGGGCCTTGATGGCGGAGGTCGAGGCTGTGCCGCCGCGCCCGCTCACAAAGGTATAGCCGCGATATGCCGGACTCATCAGAAGTTCCAGCGCTTCCATCCATGCCGGAAGATCGGCATGGGCGATGAACGGGGGTTGATTCTTAAGAAC
>PMLN01000206.1:0-3633 GCA_003158885.1 Anaerolineae bacterium | reverse complement strand
GTCATTTGATTCGTAAAGGAAATCTCGGGCGGCGCCCAGCGCACGGTGCCCAGTCCGGGAATGGTCTCCCAATCGGAACCGGTCTCGTTGCCCTGCGCCTTGAAAGTGGTGGGACGTACGCGAAAGACCGCCGCAGTCTTTTCATGAGCGATCACGGTGCAGTCCATGGTACGCGCACCGAGCGTGCGGTCGGGATGGGCATCAAGGTTGATGAGCACGCGTTCCGGCCCCGAGCCCAGCCCCATCAAGGCGGCGCGCCAAGCGCGTCCATCTTCCGGGGCAGGCGGCGCATCCACCTGAACCAAACCGCGCGGCTGTTGAATCACGCCCAGCGTCGCGCCGAGGTAATGATCTTCTATATAAACACTATCAGAGATGGGTTGCATGAAAACTCCTGGCCCCTGCCTGGCCTCCCGCAAAGCGGGATGAAGGGGTACTGTATTTTACCCTCAAATCTTTGCAAGATTTTCCTGCACGGCGGGCAGAGTGAAGATAAATTTCGAGCCCTGGCCGTCCTCGCTTTCGATCCAAATCCGCCCGCCATGGGCCTGCACTGCGAGGCGGCAAAACGCCAGACCGATCCCGAGACCGCTGGGAACATCCTTGCCTTTGAGACGGGCAAATTTTTCAAAGATATGCTCGCGCGCATTGGCCGGGATGCCCGGACCGCTATCCTTCACCCAAAATTGCACGTATGGGCCGTTCCGCGCGGCGCCCACCTCAATTGTGGTTTCGGTATGCGAAAATTTGACGGCATTCTCAAGCAGGTTGATGATCACCCGGCGGATCATCTCGGCATCCACAAAAACGTTTGGCAGGTCCCCGGCAAGCTCGATCTTTATCTGCTGGCGGCGGCCATCCGCCGAAGGCAGGACATCTTTCATTGCGCTTTCAATGAGTTTCCCGGGTTTCATGCTCTGCAGGGTTTCAACCGACTGCCCGGATTCGAGGCGGTTAATATCCAGCAATGAATTAACCAGCCGCTGGATGCGTTCGGTGGAATTCACCGCAATCCCCAAAATGGAACGGACGGATTCATCGTTCCCGATCATGCCGCTTAATATCTCAAGGCTGGAGACAATATTGCCCAACGGCGAGCGCAGATCGTGATAGATCATGGCCGTCAAATCCTCGCGCAAGGAATCCAATTCCTTCCGTTCCGTGATATTGCGCAAGGTCCATTGGATTGAGTCGGCATCTTCAAATTGCACGCGCCGGACGTGGACTTCCACCGGCACCGTACCCGAATCGGCCTTGTACAATATTGATTCATAAATGTCCTCATCGCCTACCCGCAGGTTTTCGAACCCGATGCCGGTCACATTCCATTTGATTTCGTGCAACTGCTCCATACTCATCTGCCGCAAATCCGGTGCCTGAATATTGCTCAACCGGATGGCTTCCCGATTGGCTTCGATCACCCTGCCGTTCCAATCGGTGATGAAAATCGGGTCAATGCTTTCTTCAAACAATTCGCGGTAGCGCCGGTGCGCGTTCTGCAACTGCTCGAATAACTGCGCGTTGCGAATGGTGGCGCCCGCCAGACTGCCAATGCCGGTCATGACCGTCAGGGCATCCGCATCGAAACCGCCGCCGGAGATGGGGTTAATGGCTTCCAGCACACCGATGGTCTTGCCCTGGGATTGGATGGGCGCGACCGCAATGGCCTTGGTCTTGATCCCGCTAAAGCGATCCACTTCAGTATAGCGTTTGTCTTCTGCAACCCTGGAAATTACAATGCCATGCCCATCGCGAACCATCTGACCGGCAAGCCCCCGCCCACAGGGAATATGCCGGTCGAGAAGATTGCCGGCATTTTGTCCGGTGGCGGCGCGAAAGACAATATCCTGCTCAGGGCCTTCGATTAAACCGATTGCAACGGTCTCCACTTGCAAAGCCTGCATGGTCTGATTCAACACACGCTGCCACACTTCACGCACATCCAGGGAGGTGCTGAAGGCAGCCGCGCCATCGGCCAGGGCAGTCATGACGCGCGCCTGGCGCAGGGTTTCGGTATACAAGCGGGCGTTCAAGACCGCGATGCTGGCCTGATCGGCAATCGCCTGCATCAGGTCAAGATGCTCGGCGTTAAATGCATTCGGCACGGAATGGACAAGAGTCAGCACGCCAACCAAATGTTCGCGCGCCAACAACGGTACACAGATGGCCGACTTGGCCCCACTTTGATCCATGGCATCATCGGCGCGGCGAACCCAGCGCTCATCGAGGCTGGTATCGGGAACCAAGGCCGCCTTGCGGTGCTGGATCACCCAGCCTGCCAAGCCGCGATCCACCGTTTCTTTTAACTGCTGGGTCGAATGCTCGCGCAGACTTTTCCCGTAAATGATGGTCGCATCGATTGGTTTCCCGCTTTCGTCGAGCACCACAATGCTGCCGCGTTCACCGCCCACATTATGTATCACAGCAAAAAGCAGGCGCTGCAGAACGGTGCGCAGATCGAGGGCGGCAGCGACCTCACGGTTAATTTGAATGAGAAGTTCGAGCAATGCTTTGGTGCGATCTTCGGCCATGGTCAATATTTACAGTTTTAAAGCCCGTTTTCTCAAATTCAACGGAAGGAGGGCCACGAATTTATCCATCAAGAAAAGTATAACACGCGGCGTACTATTAATGGTTGCGAAATCGTATACAATTGGGCCATGCTGGATATCCATAGAATTCGCGTTTTGTGTTTTGACGTGGACGGAACGCTGAGCGATACGGACGATTATTACGTCAATCAATTGACCAGGTGGTTTCAGCGCCTGCCCCGCTTCCTGGTGCGCGACCCGGAACGGGCCGCGAGGCGACTCGTGATGCGGATCGAATCACCGGGCAACGCCCTGCTGGGTCTGAGCGACACGATCGGCCTGGATGGACCGACCATCACCCTGATCGATTTCATCTATCGCCATCGCAAAAGGAAATGGCGCCAATTTTTGATCGTCCCCGGCGTGCAGGAAATGCTGACGCGGCTCAAGGGTCATTATCCGATGGTGATCGTCAGCGCACGGGATGAAGAAAGCACCGTGGCATTTCTACAGGAATTCGACCTGGTGAAATATTTCGACCTGGTCATCAGCGCCTTGAGCGCCAAACACACGAAGCCTTATCCCGACCCAATCCTGCTGGCAGCGCAAAAGATGGGAGTCGCGCCCGAGGCGTGTTTAATGATCGGCGATACAACGGTGGATACACGCGCCNNGAACTGCGCCGCAAAAATCCGGATTTGATCCTGCCCAGCACAGCCAATCTGGCGGACGCATTGCTCGGAAAATAATAATGAAGAAGGCCACGAAAATCTAGAGGCATTGGCCTGTGGCTCATTAAAGGTAAAACTGCACTTTATCCAAATACGAAAAGTTTATGCCAGGCAAATCCACAAGAAAGACACTGCGGTTCATGCATACAGAGCATCGCACCGCAGCGGGGACATGTCCATTTCTTATTTTCATTTTGGATGAATTTCTTTATGCCAATTTTCTTTATATTCTGGAGGTTATCTATTACACTCATGCCATACTTGGTTCGATAGCGCTTATCCAAGTGCATCAGGCGTGCACACGGAAAATCGCCGCAATCGAAGCAATACTCGATTTTGCCTTGTACCATGTTTTCGCAGGTTTTAATCCG
>PMLN01000274.1 GCA_003158885.1 Anaerolineae bacterium | reverse complement strand
GCTGGATAATATCCAGCGGCGGCAGTTGGAGAACGGCGAACTCAAAGCCATGATCGAACGCGGCGACATCCGCGGCATGACTTCGAATCCATCCATCTTCAATAACGCCATTTCCAAATCACAAGATTATGATTCGGCGCTCATACCGCTGGCATGGGCCGGCTGGAACGCGGAAAAAATNNTTTTGGGAACTCGCCATCGAAGATATTCGCGCTGCCTGCGATTTGTTTCATCCCCTGTATGAGCAGACGAATGGCGGCGATGGCTATGTGAGCATCGAGGTCAGCCCGGTGATTGCTCATGATACGGATGCGACCGCCGCACAGGCCCAGCAGCTTTGGGCGCGTGTCGCCCGGCCCAACCTCATGGTCAAGATCCCGGCCACGAAGGAAGGTGTACCGGCCATTCGGCATGCCATTTCCGCGGGAGTCAATGTCAATGTGACTTTGATCTTCTCGCTGAAGCGCTACGCCGAGGTGATGAACGCCTACCTGACCGGCCTGGAAGATCATCTGGCTGCCGGACATTCCATTGATCATATTGCCTCGGTCGCTTCGTTTTTTATTTCGCGGTTGGATTCGAAAATTGACCCAAGGCTTTCCGATGGTTCAGCCTTGCGCGGCCAGGCTGCGGTTGCCAACGCCAAACTCGCTTATGATGAGTTTATGCAGACCTTTGTCGGCCGCCGCTGGGAGAGCCTTAAAGTCAAGGGCGCGCACGTCCAGCGACCCTTGTGGGCCTCCACCAGTACTAAGAATCCGGCGTACCCCGATACCCTTTATGTGGATAACCTGATCGGTCCTGATACGGTCAATACGGTTCCGCCTGCCACCCTCGATGCCTTTCGCGAGCATGGCGTTGCTTCCATCACGTTAACGCGTGACCTCGATCAGGCACATGCGGCCATTGCCGGCCTCGAATCCGCAGGCATTTCCATGGATCAAGTTACACAGGAATTGGAAGATGAAGGCGTCAAAGCCTTTGCGGATGCGTTCTCCCAGCTATTGGGGAACATTGATGAAAGAAAAAAGAAAGCCGTCTCTGATCTCGGGCCGCTCTCTGCTCCGGTTGCAAAACGAATAGCAGGACTCCAGGCCGATTCCGTCCCGGCGCGGTTGTGGGCACATGATCCAACCCTGTGGACAAAAGATCCTGCCGGGCAGGCTGAAGTGAAAATTCGCATGGGTTGGATGGATTCGCCGGATAAAGCCCGTCAGCGATTAAAAGAGTATCAGTCATTTGTAAATGAAATTCGCAAACAGAAAATTGATCGGGTCTTGGTTTTAGGTATGGGCGGTTCATCCTTAACGGCGGAAGTATTGAGTTCCCTGCTTGCTTCTGCCCATATGGACGCACCGCTTTCCCTGGCGATCCTGGATTCTACCGATCCTGCGCAGGTGGCAAAGCTTGCACAGGAATATCCGCCCGATAAGAGTCTTTATATTGTGGCGAGCAAATCCGGCGGAACGGCCGAGGTCATGGCGGCTTTTAATTATTTTTGGAAGTTGAGCCGGAAGGACGGTTCGCGTTTTATTGCCATTACCGATGCGGGAACTTCGTTGGAAGCGCTGGCGCGCAAACGCGGCTTTGCCAAAATCTTTTCCTCCGATCCGTTGGTCGGCGGGCGTTACTCCGCCTTGACCGACTTTGGCCTGGTACCGGCTGCCTTGCTGGGCATGGATTTGAATCGCTTGCTCGATAAAGCCGACTGGATGAAACGTCAATGCGGTGAGCATATTCCGGCAGGGCGTAACCCGGTTTTGGCTCTGGGCGCCGTGCTGGGCGAATCCGCGCTGGCGGGACGCGATAAATTGACGATCTTGAGCGATGCACCTTTATCCGCTTTCGCAGGTTGGATCGAACAGATCATCGCCGAGTCCAGCGGCAAGAACGGAAAGGGAATCCTGCCCGTTCCGCTCGAACCAATCGGTGACGTAAAGCTTTATGGCAATGACCGTTTCTTTGTGTACCTCCGTCAAACCGGTGAATTAGATTCGGCCATTAAGCTTTTGCGGGAGGCAGGCTATCCCGTGCTTGATTTTACGATTGCCGATCCATACGCTGTGGGCGCGGAAATCTATCGCTGGGAAGTTGCCACTTCAATCGCTTGTTCGATCTTGGGCGTGAACGCCTTCGACCAGCCCAATGTGGAAGGCAGTAAGAAGATTACAAAGGCCAAGATCGCCGAATATCAGAAGAAGGGCAAATTGAAGGAGGGCAAACCCGCCTGGAAAAAAGACGGCGTGATGGTGTTCTCGCCTGCCAGCGTCAGCGGCGCCTCGTTGAAAACCGTCTTGAACAGTTTTTTGAAAAAGGCCAAACCAAATGGCTATATTGCCATTAATGCGTATTTACCGCGCAACGCCGAGATGATCGAAGCTTTGCAGACCTTGCGCGCCGCCATTCGTGCCCGCACCGGCAATGCAGTAACCGCCGGCTTTGGTCCGCGTTTCCAGCATTCGACCGGCCAATTCCATAAAGGCGGGCCGAAGAATGCCCTCTTCCTTCAAATTACTGCCGAACCTGAAAAGGATATAACGATCCCTACGGAAGGCTTAACCTTTGGAACTTTGATCCGTGCCCAGGCCTTGGGTGATTATGAAGCGTTGATCGAAGCCAAGCGCAAGGTGCTGCGCGTGCATTTGCCGGCTGTGAAAGATATAGCTTTATTGGTTGAGGCTTTGAAATGACAGAATTATCCAAACTCAAATGTGTTGCCTGCCGAGGCGGCGAGCCGGTCTTGACCGATGCTCAAATTGCCGAGCTTCATCCGCAGGTGCCGGATTGGCAGGTCAAGGATGTGGATGGCATAAAGCGGTTGGAGCGCGCCTTCAAATTAAAGAATTTTATCGAAGCGGTCGCCTTTACCAATAAGATTGCATTGATCGCGGAAAAGGAAGACCATCACCCCTTGATCGTCACCGAGTGGGGCAGGGTGAC
>PMLN01000185.1 GCA_003158885.1 Anaerolineae bacterium | reverse complement strand
ATGCGCGGCTTGCGTCCATTCCAGTGATTTTTATCAGTGCCTTGAACGAAGCCCTCGACAAGGTGCAAGCGTTCCGGTGTGGCGGGGTGGATTATGTGACCAAGCCGTTCCAGTTTGAAGAAGTGCAGGCCCGGGTGGAAACCCATCTCAAGCTCAGCCAGTTGCAGACCGAGCTGAAGACGCACAACGTCCGGCTCGAAGAAACCGTTCGCGCACGCACCCTGGAGTTGGCCGAGGCCCGGGACCGGCTGGCCATTCTGGACAAAGCCAAGAGCGATTTTTTGAAACTGATTTCGCACGAACTTCGCACGCCGCTGACCATTATCCAGGGCAACGTCGAGGCTGTGCTGGATGGTATTTATCCTGCGGACGAGACGCGCCTCAAGTCCATCCTTGAAGAGACCCAGATCCTCTCCCGCCTCGTCGAGGATTTACGCACGCTGGCCCTCGCCGAAAGCGGCGCCCTGCAATTGAAGCGCGAATCCACCGATCTGACGGCTTTGCTGCGGGAGACCGTCTCGGCCTTCCAATCCCAGGCCGATGCGGCTGGCGTGAAGGTGGAATTGGCCCTAAAGGATAAAGCGCTCACGCTGGAAATCGACCCCGAACGGATTCGCCAGGTGCTGACAAACCTCATCTCGAATGCCTTGCGTTATTCGCCGCGCGGCAGTTCGATAAAGATCAATTTGGCAGAATCCGCTCCCGGCGCCGAAGGACATATACGGATCTCGGTCCAGGATAGCGGTCCCGGGATCGCTCCTGAGGATTTGCCCCATATCTTCGATCGTTTTTATAAATCGCGGGATTCGCGCGGCATGGGCTTGGGGCTGTCCATCGCGAAGTTCATCGTCGAGGCGCATGGCGGTCAGATCACGGCGGAAAGTTCAGAGGGGAAGGGGACAACGATTTCGTTTTCCCTTCCCGCTTAATCTCTGGTAAAATAAGCCCCTGTGGGTTTTGGCTTGCGAGTGCGTGTCCTTTCACGCAACCCCTCTCTCGTTTGCTTGAGCCGACTAATAATTGATCATAATTTGAAGGAGAACGTTTTCAATGGTTCGTATTCGTTTTCGCCGCATCGGTTTGAAAGGACAGCCGTCTTATCGTATCGTGGCCGCGGATAAGGAATCGCCGCGCGATGGCCGTTTCCTGGAAATCCTTGGTTTTTACAATCCCCGCACCGAGCCTTCCACGTTGACTCTCAAGGAAGACCGCGCCTATCACTGGATGCAAAATGGCGCACTGCCGACTGAATCGGTCGGGCAGGTTTTCAAGAGCGCAGGTGTGCTGGATCGCTTTGAACGCTACAAGAAGGGTGAGGCGGTTGAGACTCTTCTACAGGAAGCCGCTGAGGCTTCTGCCAAGCGTGCCGCGCCCGCTAAAACCCGAAAGGATTAACACCTCGCGGGGTTCACTGAGATTACGAAGTGATTCTCTGTGAACTCTGTGGTGTAGAAAGTTATGAAAGACCTCATCGAATTCATTGCCAAGTCGCTGGTCGAGCATCCGGATCAAGTCGAAGTCCGTGAATACGGAACCGGCGATCACATCCGTCTTGAGTTGAGCGTGGCCGCCGGTGATATGGGCCGCGTGATCGGAAAAAGCGGAAAGGTTGCCAACTCGATCCGCATGATTTTGAGAGTCGCGGCCGAACGGGAAGGCAAGCAGGCCACTCTCGACATCGTCGAGCCGCAGTAATGGCCTCGAAAAAGAATTCAAGCAGCACCCGATCAGGCTCGCCGACAAATGGCGAGCCTATCTATTTGGTGGTGGGTTATTTGCGGCGCGCACATGGCTTGCGCGGGGAAATGGTCATGGAAGTTCATACCGATTTTCCTGAGCGGCTGAAACCTCAAACGAAAGTCTTTGTGGGTGAGGATTATCAGCCCATGACCATCGCTGCAGTTCGTGGTCACAACGAAGGATTGTTGATCAAGCTGGACGGTCTCGATACGCCCGAGGCTGCCAGCCGTTATCGCAACCAATCGGTGTATGTCACCGCTGCGGATCGCCCCAAATTGCCTGAGGGCCGGTATTATCATCATGAATTGATCGGCTTTGATGTGGTGGACGAGGAACAAAATAGGATCGGTAGGCTGAGTGAGATCATGCAGACCGGTGCGAATGATGTGTATGTGGTTGCGCGTCCGGATGGGAGCGAAATCCTGTTTCCCGTCGTTCCATCGGTTGTTTTGTCCATTGAAACCGAACATCGCTTAATTCGTGTGCACTTGCTGGATGGTTTGATCGAAGACCCGGAAGCGGGGCTTGGGGATCGTGACTAAGATATCAATTTCGATCCTGGGCTTCCCAACACCTCATACCGGGTATCGAGTATCTAATCTCGAGTATCTAATCTCGAGGTTCTACTGCCGAATTTCTTATGGATGATAAACGTTTCTGGGTTGGTCTCACTTTGGTGCGCGGCATCGGTGCGGTGCGCCTGCAGGCGTTGATTAATCATTTTGGCAGTGCGGCGGATGCCTGGCAAGGCTCTTCCGATCAGTTGCGTGCCGCAGGCCTGGGCGCCAAGGTCATCGAGCGTTTGATCGAAGCCAGGAAGACCATTGACCTTGATCAGTTGTGGGATAAGATCGCTGCGCAGGGCATCAAAATCATGACGTGGGATGACGAGCTTTATCCTCCGCGCTTGAAGGAGATCCAACAACCGCCGCCGGTTTTGTATGTGCGCGGCGAGTTGCTGCCCGAAGATCATTTTGCGGTTGCGATTGTGGGCACGCGCCGCGTGACATCGTATGGCCGTCAGGTGGCCGAGGAATTGGCTGCGTTTCTGGCCGCAAACGGCGTGACAGTGGTCAGCGGCTTGGCGCACGGCGTGGATGCGGTGGCTCATTCAGCCGCACTCAAAGCTGGCGGTCGAACAATCGCCGTTTTGGGTTCGGGCGTGGATCGAATTTATCCGCCGGAGAATCGTGCCCTGGCGGAACAAATGATGACGCGCGGCGCATTGATCAGTGATTATCCGGTTGGCGCCGCGCCTGAGGCGGCCAATTTCCCGCCGCGTAATCGCATCATTTCCGGGTTATCCCTGGCGGTCATTGTGGTGGAGGCCGGTGAGACCAGCGGCGCCTTGATTACCGCCGGGTTTGCAGCGGAGCAGGGCCGCGAAGTTTTTGCAGTTCCCGGTAGTATACTTGCGCCTCAATCGAAGGGCGCCAATCGGTT
Source organism: Anaerolineae bacterium (assembly GCA_003158885.1). GTDB lineage: Bacteria > Chloroflexota > Anaerolineae > Anaerolineales > Villigracilaceae > Fen-1038. The sequence goes on along the minus strand of PMLN01000185.1, from coordinate 7,015 downwards.
GATACAAAATGGCGCTTTGCCTTTGCTCACTCCGGCGGATTTGATGCAGGCTTTGAATCTCACGCGCGTCGGCGCTCAGAAATCGGCGCGAAAAATTTTACCCGCTGATGAAGTGGAAGCGCAGTTGATGAATATGCTTGGAAACGAGCCGATGCATGTGGATGAGATTCGCAACCAGACCGGCTTGCCGGTCGAAAGGGTTTCCGCCGCGCTGGTCATGATGGAATTAAAAGGCATGGTCAGGCAGGTCGGTGGAATGAATTATGTCGCGGTGCGTGAGGTACAATCGGGCTATTCTGCCTAGGAACAATTGATCATGGATGAACATAGTTATGCTGTAATCATGGCCGGCGGCGGCGGGACGCGCCTCTGGCCCGTCTCAAGAAAGAATCAACCCAAACAGCTCCTGCCCCTGCTCGGCAAGGAGACGCTGTTTCAAAGCACGGTCAATCGACTCGTTGAGTTGTTTCCCTCGCAGCGAATTCTGGTTGTAACCGTGGAAGACCAGATGCACCAGATGCAGAACCAGGTGCCGGATATCCCCGTAGAAAATTATTTGATCGAAACCTCGCCGCGCGGGACGGCCTCCGCCGTCGGCTTGGCTGCCGCGGTTTTGAAGAAACGTGATCCCGATGCCGTCATGGCGGTTTTGCCGTCCGACCATTTTATTCGCAATCAGGATTTGTTTCATTATTTATTGCGCGCCGCTTTCGATATCGCGCGCCGGAATTATTTGGTGATGCTTGGTATCACACCGCTTTCTGCCTCGACGGCGTATGGGTATATTCAGCAGGGTGAGCCTTTAAAGGGTGAGTTCAATTATCCCGTCTACAGGGTTAAAGGCTTCAAGGAAAAGCCGAATGAGAAAACCGCCCACGAGTTTCTCCGCAGCGGTGGTTATTCATGGAATAGCGGCATGTTTGTATGGCAGGTGGGTACGATCCTGTCTGAAATCGAAAAGCAAATGCCTGCACTCTCTTCTGCGCTGGTGGAGATTTCGTCGGCTTGGGGAACGCCGAAACAAAATGAGGTCTTGCGTGCCCATTGGCGCACGTTGAAATCGGAGACGATTGATTATGGCATAATGGAACGCGCCGAAAATGTCGCTGTGTTGCCGGCCAGCGGCTTGGGCTGGAACGATGTCGGCTCGTGGGACACGCTCTTCGATGTTCTCTTTCCCGATATGACCGGCAATGTGGCGGTAAATGCCCAGCATCTTGCCTTGGAAACAAATAATACCCTGGTTTATGGCACCGATAATGAACGGTTGATCGTCACGATTGGTTTGGATGATACGGTTGTGGTGGATGCGGGCGATGTGCTGTTGATCTGTAAATCGGATCAGGCCCAGAAGGTTCGTGATGTGGTCGAACATCTTAAGAAACATCGCCAGGAAAAATATCTTTAAATCATGGTTTTTTCAAAGTCAGAAATGAGTCCGCGAATTTACACGAATTTTCGCTAATTCAAAATCAATTCGCGGTAATTCGCGAAGATTGGCGGATAAAACCGCTGTTCGTCTGGATTTTGAGAAAGCCATAATCTTTAAATTGTTTTGGAGTTGTGAATGGAAGCGTTTTGTATGAAGTGCAAGACCAAGAGAGAAATAAAGGACCCTGTTGCGGCGTTTAACGCAAAGGGTTCGCCTGTGACCCTTGGGTCTTGCCCGGTTTGTGGCACGAAGCTTTATCGGATGGGCAGGACGCCCGCTCACGAAGGTCTTATCCCGCCTCCCAGGCCGGAAAAAATAGAGAAGCGCGAAGGGAAATTGGTAATTGTTGAGTCGCCTGCCAAGGCCAAAACGGTAGGGCGTTTCCTCGGCCGCGGTTATACGGTCAGGGCCTCGGTGGGACATGTGCGCGATCTCTTGAAGTCGCAATTATCGGTGGACATCGAAAATAACTTCGAGCCGAAGTATCGTGTGCCCAACGAGAAGAAGGCAGTGGTCAAGGAACTTAAACAGTTGGCGGGAAAATCGGAGGAGGTTTTTCTGGCCACCGACCCCGACCGCGAAGGCGAATCCATTTCATGGCATTTGATGGAAGCCGCCGAGATCGATCCGGCGAGGGCCAAACGTGTGACCTTCCATGAAATTACCGAACCGGCCATTCATGAGGCCTTTTCCAATCCGCGTCAGATCGATATGGATTTGGTCAATGCTCAACAGGCGCGCCGTATCCTGGATCGTTTGGTGGGTTACAGTATCAGCCCTATTCTTTGGGAAAAGGTGCGCAGCCGGCTTTCCGCCGGGCGTGTTCAATCGGTGGCGCTCAGGCTGATTGCGGACCGGGAGAAGGAGATCGAGGATTTCGTACCGGTTGAATATTGGACGATCCACGCTGAATTCAAATCCGATGGGATGAAATCCGCTTTTGTGACGAAACTTGTAAAGATCGACGACAAGGATCCCGAACTGCCAAATGAGGCGGCAACCAAACCGGTGCTGATCGATATGGAAACCGCCGCGTATTCCATCACGAAAGTTAAGCGCAGTGAACGCCGGCGCAAACCGTCCGCACCCTTCACTACTTCGACGTTACAGCAGGAAGCTTCGCGCAAGCTTGGGTTTACCGCCAAGCGCACCATGGCTTTGGCACAGGGGCTTTATGAGGGACAGGAAGTTGGCAATGGCGGCGCCACCGGCTTGATTACCTACATGCGTACTGACTCGACCAATGTGTCTGAGATCGCGCAAAAGGAAGCGCGCGAGTTCGTGATGGGCAAATACGGTGCGGATTTCCTGCCACCCGAGCCGCCCCAATACCGCACAAAAACCCTCGGCGCACAGGAAGCGCATGAGGCCATCCGTCCGACTTCGGCCATGCGCGAACCGGAGCAGGTTAAATCGTTCCTTGAGCCGGCCATGTTCAAGTTGTATAACTTGATCTGGCAGCGCTTTGTCGCCTCACAAATGGAGGCGGCCGTGTATGATACGCTGCAGGTTGAAGTGACCGGCAAAACGGGTGTGCATGAATATCTGTTGCGGGCTTCCGGCTCGGCGGTTAAGTTCCCCGGCTTCCTGGTGGTTTATGAAGAAGCCAAGAACGAGGATGTGAAAGTGGAAGAGGACGAGGAGAATGTCAGGATTCCTGCCAGTGTGGCAGAGGGCCAAACGCAGAATCTGGTCCGCTTGATCCCCGAAGGACACTTTACCCAGCCGCCACCGCGCTATTCGGAAGCCTCGCTGGTTCAGGCTCTGGAAGAGGATGGCATTGGGCGTCCATCCACCTATGCGCCCACGATTTCGACCATCCAACAGCGCGGCTATGTGGAGCGTCTCCAGAAGCGTTTGGTGCCAACCGAGGTCGGGGTTCAAGTTAACGACTTAATGATGCAATATTTTCCGGATATCATTGATTTGAAATTTACCGCCCACATGGAGGAAGACCTCGATATGATTGCTTCCGGCCAGGCGGAGTGGCCCGACGTGATACGCGAATTTTACACTCCATTTGCCGAAGATATAAAAAGGGCCCAGGCGGAAATGCCCGTTACCAAGTCGGGTCCTGAACCCACCGGGCGCATCTGTCCTGAAGATGGCGGTGAACTGGTCATCCGTTATGGGCGCTTTGGGAAATTCATCTCGTGTGCGAACTTCCCGAAATGTCGTTACACCGAACCCTGGCTTGAGAAGATCGGCGTGAAATGTCCAAAAGACGGCGGTGATTTGGTGGCGCGCAAGACCCGCAAAGGCCGGACGTTTTATGGCTGTGCCAATTATCCGGCTTGCGATTTTACATCCTGGAAGAGGCCGCTGGCGAATCCCTGCCCCAAATGTGGCGGCTTGCTGGTGATCGCCAACAAGCGCGAGGCACAATGCACCAATTGCAGTGAAAGTTTCCCGCTCGAGGATGTTGTCTCCGCCTCCGCCTCCGAATAAGGACCTGCTTGCTCTCCCACCTTACGTAGTTGCGACTTTAGTCGCTTTGGTTGATTGGTAAATCATGTACTTGGAGCAGTCCAAAAAGTCCTCATCCTTCTTTTTGAACAGCTCCGATCCGACTTTTCAGACTTTTTCGACCTGTTTGACTTTTCAGACTTTTTCGACCTGTTTGACTTTTTCGTCTTGTTGGACTTGTTAGACTTTTTAGACCTGCTTGACTTTTCAGACTTGTTAGACCTGTTCGACTTTTCAGACCTGTTTGACTTTTTCGACCTGTAAGACTTTTCGGACTTGTCGGACTTAAATTGCTGATTGCCTTTTGAAGGATATTCTGTATAATTGAGATAGATTCGCTCGAAGGAGCATCCATGTTATCCTTACTTGAACTTCTTTTCAAAAAGCCGTTGGTTGTTGGAGTGGTTGCCCTTATTTTGGGAATCCTGATCGGCATCCCCATCGGCTGGAGCACGGTGACGGTGGTTGATACAACCCCCGCTGTACTGCGTTCCGATCTGCAGGAAGATTACCTGCGCATGGCGATTGACTCTTTCCGCGTCAATGCGGATCCGAATCTGGCTGTCCAGCGCTGGGTTAACCTTGGCCCTTCGGCAAGCCAGATATTTGAAAAAATACAAAAGGATCCCAAGGGGATGGATCCGCGGGTCATTACTATCTATAATCAGGTTATTCAAACCTGGCAGAAATCTTTGCCTGCATCCAAACCCTCCGGTGTTTTGCCGGGTTTTGTGGTTTTGCTTGCCGCCATTGCTGTCATTCTATTGGTCGTCGGCGTCGCTGCCTTTATCTTTTTGCGGCCTCTGCTCCGCAACCGTTCCACCGGCGAGGTCACCCCAACCATGCAGATGACCGAGGCGAACCGCGAAGCCGAAAAGAGCAAGACCGATTTTCAATCTTTGGGAGTTGCCCCGCCCATTACTCAAAACATGACCACTTATGTTTTGGGCGATGATCTATACGATGAATCGTTCAGCATTGACACCCCGGGCGGCGACTTCCTGGGCGAATACGGCGTCAGTGTTTCGGAACTCATCGGTGTGGGCGATCCGAAAAAAGTCACGGCTCTTGAGATCTGGCTCTTCGATAAGAACGATATCAAAACTGCCACCAAGGTTCTGATGAGCGCCCATGCCTATTCTGACGGCACCATCCGTGCCCGGCTGGAACCGAAGGGTGAACTGGTCATGGTGGAACCGCAGAGGCAGGTGATGCTTGAGACCGCCACCTTGCAATTGCTGGCCAAGGTGGTTGATTTGCAATATGGGAGCGGCGCCCTGCCTGCCAATAGTTTCTTCGAGCGCCTTACCCTGGAGTTGGCCATCTGGCAAAAGACCAAACCGGCTTAACCTGTATTGCGAAAGTCATTTACCAATTCTCGTGTGACCCCGGTTTATATAAAAAAATTCCGCCATTATGTGGACGGAATTTTTTTATTGAGCATGGTGGTGGGTGTTATTCTATTTTCAAAATCTTGAGCTTGATCTTTCCGGCCGGTGTTTCCGCTTCAACGACCTCGCCGACTTTGTGTTCCATCAGCGCGCGGCCAATCGGTGATTCGTTCGATATCCTTCCATGGCGCGGATCGGCTTCCTTTGCCCCAACCATATGATATGTTTCGGACGGGAAGCTTCCTTCCTGGATGGTCACATGCGAGCCGACGCTCACGATATCCCTGGAAGTGTTTTTCTTGATGATCACCGCATTCCGCAGCAGGTAATCGATTTCCTGGATGCGGCCTTCGAGGAAGCCCTGGTCTTCCTTGGCTTTGTGGTAATCTGCGTTCTCCGATAGGTCGCCCATCTGGATGGCCGAGCGCAAACGCTTGGCGAGTTCTGCGCGGCGCGGGCCTTTGAGTTCGATCAGCTCGGCCTGAAGTTTGGCCTCGCCTTCGGCGGTTAGGTAGGTGGGTTCGGGCATAAAATACCTCTATGGCTTTTCCAAAGGGTTGAATAGTTTCTGGTGTTCTTCGATCGCAAACCGGTCGGTCATCCCGGCAATATAGTCGCATATTGTACGCTCCAGCCCGCGTTTGTCAATGAACTTATGCGCGCTTTCGGGCAGCATCGTCGGTTCGGATTGATAGGCGTTGAACAAATCCGTGATGACCCGTTCGGCCTTGACCGCCATCCTGACCACTCGATAATGGTTATACATGTTCTTGTACAGGAAATCCTTGAGTTCGCGGTTGCGGCGCTGCGCCTCTTCGCTGAAACCGATCAGGTTTGTTTTGAGCTTCTGGATATCGAGCGGCGATTTGACTGCGCTTTCTTTCAGGCGCTGGTCGGTCGCTTCGATCATATCCGTGACCAGTATTCCGATGAGATGACGGATCATGCGGTGTCGCTCCAGATCCTCGAGGATTGCGCCATGCCAGTTGAAAGTCGCACACAGGATTTCCCACAGGGCAATGCCGGATAACTGGGATGGCGAGATCAGCCCGGAACGCAGGCCGTCATCCAGGTCGTGCGTCGTATACGCCAGTTCATCGGCGACATTTGTGATCTGTGTTTCGAGGTTGCCGCGCAAGGTTGCGTCATAATCGCGCGCATCCGATATATCATATTCCGATTCATGCTTGACCATGCCTTCGCGTACTTCCCAGGTGAGATTTAGCCCCGGGAATTCGGGATAGCGTTCTTCGAGTTCTGTCACGATGCGCAGGGATTGTTTGTTGTGATCGAAACCGCCGTGATCCTTCATCAGGCGCGCCAGCGCCACTTCACCCGAGTGGCCGAAAGGGGAGTGGCCCAGGTCGTGTGCGAGACAAATGGCTTCAACCAAATCTTCGTTCGCACCCAGCGCGCGCGCAATGGTGCGCCCGATTTGTGTGACTTCGAGGGTGTGTGTCAACCGTGTCCGGAAGTAATCCCCTTCGTAGTTAATGAAGACCTGGGTTTTGTATTCGAGGCGGCGAAAAGCTGTCGTGTGGATGATCCGGTCGCGGTCGCGTTGGAACGAGGTGCGATAATCCGGCTCATCGTCCAGGTAGGCGCGGCCCTTGGTGTCCTTGCTGCGTACACCGTAGGGCGCAAGGGCTTTGTCTTCCAGTTCTTCCAGCTTTTGACGATCAAAATACATTTTGACCTTTCTAGCAAAAATGTCATTGCGACTAGG
>PMLN01000242.1 GCA_003158885.1 Anaerolineae bacterium | reverse complement strand
TTTATCCCTTTTGACCTTTAAGACTTTTCAGACCCTCCAATTTTTTTAGACCTGTTAGACTTTTCAGACTTGTTAGACTTTTTAGACCTGTTAGACTTGTTAGACCCCTCATCCTTTATCCTTTTCATCTTGCAGTGTCATGACGCGATAGGCTTCCGCATATTGGATGCCCTTGGCCTTGCCGGCTTCCTCCGCCCATTCGTACATCCACTTATCCACTTCGTGCGTATCCACCTGGCTGACATGCTTCTTGAGCGCCTCGATTTTGATTCCAATCGTACCGCCAATATCAACCCAGGTATCGGCTTTTTCGTTCTCGTGGATGTATAGGCGTTTGACATCGTGCGGTTCATAGCCCGCCGCCAGCAGGTCCGGGAAAATAAGCCGCGTCCCTGCCGAGGGAAACACCGCTTCACAAGCGGCCTGCGCCGCGGCGCGGTGATCGGGATGATTCACATAGTCGCTTCCAAAGAACCAGCCTTCGGGATTGCCTGTTAAAACCACGTCCGGTTTGTATTGGCGGATGAGGCGCGCCAATTCCTTGCGGAGCGGCATCGTCGGCTCTAATTCGCCATCGGGATAATGCAGGAAGATTGTTTCTTTTACACCCAAAACCTTGTTTGCCGCGCGCTGTTCATCTTCACGTAGTTTGGCCAAAACGGGTTTATACGATCCATCCTTGCTTGGGTCATTTGAGCCTGAGTCGCCGCTGGTGATGACCACCGATATGATCTCGCAGCCGGCCCTTGACCATTTGGCAAGCGTTCCGCCCACCGAAAACTCCTGGTCATCGGGGTGGGCCTGGATGGACATGGCGCGCTGCGGAATATATTCTTTTTCGTCTGGCATATTTGCTCCTCTACGTTCCAAAATAATGGCGTTGATTCTACTCCATGAGCCGCGCACTTCCGAATGGCTTGTGTTCCTGGATCGCAAGGCGGCCTAATGTGGAACCTTGCTCAAGCTGTCCTGCAGAACCTCCTCGTTCAATCTATAGATCTTTAGTCCACCCGCCTTAGATATCAACCGGACGCCTTGCGGGTGAAATTGTCCATCATACAAAGCCTGGAAAAATTCCGCGTCCAACCCTGCTCCATGGGAGAGTACTAAAAACTTGATGTGCTGCGCGACTAAGCCCTTTTCAAATAATTCCCATGAATCCGTGGATATGTCAGGATGTTCCGCCCGATATCCCCACAATGAGACATCTTCCCAGCCGCCATCGGACAGCGGCAAATAAGGCGGCGTATTGGGGAAATACAGATCGTAATCATTGGTGAATACTTCATAGGGAGATTTCATGCCTTTTGCCGTTAACACATTTTCTGTCACGGAATAGACTCCATGGTGTTGATCGGCTGCATGTATAAAGTTAATATCATTGTAAAGCCAGAAACCAAAAACTCCCAAAACCAGCGCTGCCAAAATCATAAGCGCCATGTTTCGGGATGGATTGTGTTGTCCAATCATCCTCTTGACGCCAACTTGAAGTTCGGCCGCCAGCAAGCCGGTGCATGAAAGGGCTATCCCGATGATGGAAAGAGGCGCTCGATCTGTTGCTGAAGTGCCAATCGCCACCGGGATTGAATACAGGAGGATGGTCAAGGTCGCAAAAATGGAATATTTTCTGGCATCCGGTGATTTTATAATCGGGATACAAGCCAGGGCTGGCACACCATAAACAACCAAATGCCATAACAAGGGAATGTATAAGGATAAAGATTCCATTGGGTGTGAAAGTAACTGATCCAGCAGTGAAAAGTGATACGCATCCTGCGGGATCTGCCACCAATTCATCCCGTGGAAAGTAATGTAAACCGTAAAACTTTCAGCAGTTTCCAGCGGGGCATGGCCGGATATCAGGTTCGCGGTCACTTGAACGAGAAATAGGAGAACAAAGACCAGAACGGCGTTCCTGCGCGCCCACAATTTTTGGATCCCGAACACCACGGCATAGGAAAAGAGAATGGCAACGGAAATAATAATCCCCTGGTAGCGCCACAGCGCCGACAAACCCAGGAAAACCCCGATCATGATGGTTTCCAGTTTTCTTGGCACGGTATTTCCCGAACCGAACTCATCTTTCCACAATAAATAGACCGCGCCCATGGCAAGTGCTGCCAAACCCATATCCGGGCCGGCTGTATTTGCATATCGGAAAACAAGCGGGAAAAGGATGGCGGTAATGAACAGTCCCAGGGCGATCCCCAAAGATCTCCTGATCCTAAAAAATAGGCTGATCGTCCAGGCAACCAGCATCCCTCCAAATAGTATGTTTAACCCGTAGGCAAAGTAAAGCACGTATCCATAAGGTATAAACCGCAGCAAAAGTGCATATCCGATGGGAAAGAAACCGTTGTACAGGGAGGCCGGTTCAACAAAAGATAAGTGTTTGGCATAATATAGCAAGCCGAAGAAATCATTTAATGAAACGTGAAAATGAAGCAGGATGCCGGTAATCAAAAAGATCGCTGACGCCGCGCTGGAACTTACGGGGAGAATGTATCTGGAAAGCCGACTGCGTTTCTCTTGATTCTGCATTTTAAAAATATTTGTAACTCCTCAATCATGAATTATTCACTATGTTTGCACTTTTAAGTTTTGACACCATATCTGGTGATTCAGTGGCGGCTCAAACCAGTACATAGGGTGGTCTGGCCCCAAAAGTGCAAAGATAGTAAATTAATACACGAACACATTAACATTGTCAAAATCGTAAAAGCCTGCCATAAAAATTAGCTTTTTCCGAACAGGATGCGTTGAGGCATATATTCCTCTTTGCCCGACACGATTCTTACCTGTAAACGAATGGCATTGATTCTACTCCTCCAACCTTTAGAGTACAATAACCAAAAGTCTTTTTGGAGAATGTCATGTCCATTACCCTCGACGGTTCCTCTCTCACCATTGAAAAACTTGTTGCGATTGCGCGCGCTGGGGAAAAAGTGCAATTGGCCCCCGAAGCATTGGAGCGCATCAAAGTCTGCCGCGCCATGCTGGAGGAAAAACTTGCAGCCAAGGAAATCATGTACGGCACGAACACCGGCATTGGGGAATTTTCCGAGAAAGTTCTCACCGATGAGCAGGTCAAGGAATTTCAAAAGTATTTGATTTATAACCATGCGGCGGGCATCGGTGAGCCTGCGCCGGTTGAATATGTCCGTGGAGCGCTGGCGGGACGGATCAATGTACATGCCCACGGGAATTCGGGCTGCCGGCCGGAGATCACGTTGACACTGGTGGAAATGCTGAATAAAGGCATTACGCCGGTTGTTTGTCAAAAGGGGTCGGTGGGCGCGAGCGGGGACCTCGCGCCGATGGCGCAAGCCGCTTTGTTGCTGCTGGGCGAGGGCGAAGCGTTTTTTGAAGGTGAACGCCTGGCGGGCCGGGAAGCCATGCAGCGCGCGGGGATTGAAATCCCCGGCTTGCAGGCGCGCGACGGTCTGGCGACCATCAACGGTTCGAACGTGCTGACTGCCATGTCCGCGCTTCACATTTATGATATGGAACGCTTTTTGAAGCAGGCGGAGATCGCCGCGGCGATGTCCATCGAAGCGCTGCTCGGCAACATGAAACCGTACAACACCAAACTGCACGAACTGCGCGGCTTCAAGGGCGCCATCACCTCTGCGAAAAACATCATGAAGATGGTCGAAGGCTCCGATCTGACAACGGGCAGGATGAAAACCAAGGTGCAGGATGCCTATTCCATGCGCTCGACGCCCCAGGTGATTGGTGCGGCGCGCGATGCGATTGCCTACGCCAGGTCGCAAGTGGAAATCGAATTGAACGGCGTGGGCGATAATCCCATCTTTGTGCCGGAAATGAAGTTGACGTTGACGGGCGCGAATTTTCAAGGCACGCCGGTTTCGTTGCCGATGGAGATGGCGGGAGTGGCGATCACAATGGTTTGCGTTTTATCGGAACGACGCTTGAATCGCCTGACGAACCCCGCTCTTTCCCAGGGACTGCCGGACTTCCTCGCGCACGAACCGGGTTTTTACTCTGGCATGATGCTCAGCCAATACACTGCGGATCATTTGATCGTGGAACAAAAGATTTTATCCACGCCTGCCAGCATTCAATCCATCCCTGCCGCCGCGGATCAGGAGGATTTTGTTTCGATGGGCATGAATACCGCCATCAAGAACGGGCAAATTCTGGATAATGCCTTTGGCGTTTTGGGAATCGAATTCATGGCTGCCGCGCAAGCCTTGGACTTCCGCAAGTTCACGCCAGGTAAAGGCACTCAAAAGGCGCGCGAAACCATTCGCAAGCATGTCGAGCATCTCGAAGTGGATCGCCCTCTATACAATGATCATAACAAGATGAAAGCGTTGGTGAAGTCGGGAGAGATTTTGGAAGAGGTGGAAAAAACCGTTGGAAAGTTGGGGTGATGGTAAACAATAGATAGTCTGCGATCTATAGTCCATCTCCAAGCCGTAAAATAAACCAATGACCGGAGCCAGCCCTCGCTCCGTTCATTGTCGCGTTAAAGCACTTTAGAAAGGTGACAAAAGTTCTTTCGATGCGGTGTTGGACATGGTAAAAGCAAGGGAAAATTCTAAGGAGAAAAAATGAAAGACTGGAAAGCCCTGCTCGGCCCCATGCGATTACCCTTTGTGATCCTGGCCCCCTGCTGTGTTCTGCTCGGACTCGGAACCGCTTATTGGGAAACCGGCGGCCATATTAACTGGTTTTATTTTGTATTAACGTTGATCGGCGGTATCGCCGCGCATATAAGCGTGAACGTTTTCAATGAGTATTTTGATTTCAAGACCGGCCTCGATGCCAAGACTCAGCGTACACCCTTCAGCGGCGGAAGCGGCACCTTGCAGGCGCGTCCTGAACTGCAACCCGGCGCGCTCGCCATCGCCTGGATTTCCTTTGCCTTGACCGCACTCATCGGCATCTTCTTCATTTTTGTTTGGGGCTGGCAATTCATTCCATTTGGGATTCTCGGCTTGTTCCTGCTGTATGGCTATACCGTCTGGATTGCATACAATCCCATCTTGTGCCTGATCGCGCCCGGCCTTGGCTTTGGCCCCTTGATGGTAATGGGCACGCACTTTGCGCTGACCGGTAAATACTCGCTGATCGCCTTCATTGCTTCACTTGTGCCGTTCTTCCTGGTTAGTGACTTGCTGTTCCTCAATCAATTCCCGGATGTCGAGGCGGATCAGTCCATCGGTCGCCGTCATTTCCCGATCACCATAGGACGCAAATCCAGCGCATACATTTACATTGGCTTTTTGCTTGCCGCTTACGTTGTGATCGCTCTGGGGGTGGTCTTTGGGTTCCTGCCAAAATTTGCGTTGCTTGGTTTATTGACCCTCATCCTTGCGGTTCAAGTGATCCGCGGCGTGCTGGCTAATTCAGAAAACATTCCAGGGCTGATTCCCGTCATGGGACAGAATGTGCTGATCAATTTAATTACTCCGGTGTTGGTCGCGGTGGGATTGTTTATTCGATAGAGGATATTCGGATAAAGATCACGAGACCGGCGATATGCTGGTCTCGTGATTTATAAAAGGATTTAGATCGGGCGGAATTAGAACCCGTTCCATTCGCAAACCTTCTCAATCATTTCGCTTGCATCCGTCTCTTTGCGCGGCGAGGCGTCGCCGGGGTCAATAAAAGGTTTATCGGTTAATGCGGCAAACACGGCCGCTGCGCCGTTGGCCAGGTGGGTGGGGTTGTATCCGCCCTCTAGCACAAAGACGATTTTGCCGCGGCAATGTTCTTCGGCCAGGTCGACAAGTTTCTTCGAGAGCATATAAAAGCCCGCGCTGGATAACCCCAGCGTGGTGATGGGATCGTTCCAATGCGCGTCGAAACCGGCGGAGACGAGAATCAATTCCGGCTTGAAGGCTTGAATGAACGGTACGAAGATTTCATTTGCAATCCGTTCATAGGTTTTATCGCCTGAACCGGCCGGCAGCGGCACATTGACGATTCTCTGTTTAGCGTGTGGTGCTTCTTCATACCAGCCTGTGCCGGGATAGATGCCCCATTGATGCGTGGATAAATACGCTGCCTGTTCATCCTCCATGAAGGCAGCCTGGGTTCCATTGCCATGATGGGCATCGTAATCCAGGATGGCAACGCGCTGAATGCCATTCGCCAGGGCCTCACGTGCCGCGACGGCAATGTTGTTGAAGATGCAGAACCCCATCGAGCGGTTCGGCTCGGCATGATGCCCCGGCGGGCGCACGAGGGCAAATGCGTTTCGGACAGAACCGCTCAAGACCGCACGCGTACAACTCAAAGTTCCTCCGCAAGCCAGCAGTGCGTCCTCAAAGGATGATTGCGTCACGAACGTGGGGGCATAATCAATGAGGACAGGACCTTGTTTGCAAGCTTTTTCCAAAGCCGTGATCAGGTCCGGATGATGCACGCGGGCAACTTCATCGCGCCTGGCGGGCTTCGCATCCAGTTTTTGCGCGCCGAAGGAATCCAGCCGTGTGGTCAATAAGTCAAAACGGCTGGGATGTTCGGGGTGATCTGGATAAACGTGCGAAGGGGACGGAACCAATGCATACGCAGTGTTCATTTGCTGATTTTACTCCCCTCTTCTTTGAGGAAGAGTTTGGGTGTTGTTACCCCTCTCCTTTTATAGGAGAGGGGTAGGGGGTGAGGTCTCTTTAAACGATTGTCAGGCGTGTCATTGACACGCCTGACAATCTTGAGGGGAAACCACCATCGGTTGGCATGGGGGGGACATGCAGACCGATGGTGGTTGACACCTTATATACCAGTAAGAGGGAGGGCAGGTGCCGTATTGCTAATATACAACGGATTCATGGGTACGACATTAAATATGGATTAGAATTTGGATTTTAATTGTCCTATTTTTCACTCCTTTCGGCCAAATAATTTCAACCATTCATCCACTTCTTCTGAAGATAAATTTTTATCCGTATTTGATTTTGATTCCAGTCTGGATGATTTATTGACAAGTTCCGCAAACTTCTCCGACGAGGTTACATCGGCGTGAACGACGCGCGCGGAATCTTGAACCGCATGATCGGAACTCACCACGATCCAATTGCGCGCCGCGCGTCCCAATTTCTCGAGCCTGTTCTTGATGGCGGAATCCGCTGTTGTGCCGAGACGAACGAAATGTGCGGTGATGATGCCAAACTTTTGTGTCCGCGCCTGGCCGGCCGGCGCGCCGTCGAAATAGACCTCCGCCTCGCGGCGTTGCAAGCGGCAGAATTCCTGCAGGATGCCGATGAGTTGCATTTCGTCATCCGGCGAATCGAGCCGCAGGCCGAGTTTGGGGATCAAGTTGTGACCGTCGATCAGGTAGGACATTGACGTATTTTACTCCCGCAGGCAAAGCACATTTGGATTTCTTTGAGTGTGATGGCCTTCTCAAAGTCCATGAGGAATCTATGCTTTGGTATTTTTTAACGCGAAGCACGCAAAGTTCGCTAGGATTCTTGTTTTTTCTTCGCGTTCGCCTGCCCTCGTTCCCTGCCCTTGTGTTTTTCAAGGGTTGAGGGTCGCGCCCTTCGCGGTTCGTTCTTTGATCTTGAGAAAACCATGCTTTGAGTGTTGATCTGTGCAGAAGCTTCAAAGTTTTCGCGTGTATAATGAAATCGAAGGAAGCGACGATGATTGTTAAAGGCAAATATCGAGTCGGATTTATTTTATTGGCAGTGATTCTCCTCGCGGCTTGTGGATCGGTCAGCACCCCCGTTTCCCCGCTGCCGACCGTTGCTCCTGCTATCGAAACGACCGCGCCGCCTCCATCCAATACCCCCAATCCGGCAACTGCCACCAACGTTCCTGTTGCGTCTGTACTGCCTAATGTAGGATCATTTCCCGACCCGACCGCTTATCATTGGATGCCGGTGATCTCGGGCATGGCCTCGCCCGTGGATATTCAGTTCCCCGATGACGGCTCGGGACGCATGTTCATCATCGAGCAGGATGGAAGGATCCGCATCGTCGAAAACGGCCAGATGCTCGACCCTCCTTTCCTCGATATCATCTCAAAAGTGGACAGCCTGGGCAACGAGCAGGGATTATTAGGACTGGCTTTTCATCCGGATTTCAAACATAATCCCTATTTCTACGTTAATTATATTGACCTAAATGGCAATACCGTGATGGCCCGTTTCACCGCCAGCGGCAGCCTCGCAGATCCGTCCAGCGAAAAGGATTTGCTCCACATTCGCCAGCCGTTTGCTAATCATAACGGCGGCGAAATGGCCTTCGGGCCGGATGGTTATCTTTATATGGGACTCGGGGACGGTGGCTCGCAGGGCGATCCGAACGGGAACGGACAAAATACAAATGTTTTGCTGGGCAAGATTCTGCGAATTGACGTGGATCACGGTGATCCGTATGCGATACCTGCGGGTAATCCGTTTGCCAACGGCGGCGGTAAAGCGGAAATTTGGGAATATGGCTTGCGCAATCCATGGCGGTTTTCATTTGACAAGGTGTCTGGCAATCTCTATATTGGGGATGTAGGCCAGGACACTTGGGAGGAGGTGGATGTGGTTCCAGCGAATGCCGGGGGTTTGAATTTCGGTTGGAACTATTATGAGGGCCTGCATTCATACACCGGCCATCCGCCTGCGGGGTTGAATTTTACACTTCCGGTAACGGAATATAGTCATATCGTTGGCGGCTGCGCCATCATCGGCGGATATGTTTACCGCGGCGGGATGAAGGCATGGCAGGGTATTTATTTTTATGGCGATGAATGCAGCGGAAAGATTTGGGGATTGATCCATACGGACAACGGCTGGCAGTCTCAACTCCTCTTTGAGACCGGAGCAAGCCTTACTACGTTTGGCCGGGACCCCACTGGGGAGATTTACTTCGCAGACCGGCGCGGTACGATCTATCGTCTCGGCAAATAAGAATTAGGTATAGATTAGGCCTTTTTGGTCTCAAAATATGGCCGTTTGTCATTGGCATATATGACGCGTGTCACTGGCATCCCGGTTTAACATCTTGTACACTAGGAACATAGTCAGGAGACTTAAATGGCATTCCGTACCTGGCAAGTGAACAAGATCAAGTATTGTGAATTGGTTGGGCATGAGGTCGCGCTGGAAAATGAAGTAGTCTATCCGGCCGAGCACCTGCCCGATCAACCGCCGAGAGTGAATGCTCATCGCTGCTCCAACGCTATCATTTGCAACCAGACTGATAAACCCGGCTGCATTTGGAGCGGCACCAATCCTGACCGTCAACCCTTGTGATCATGTAGGTTCTTGGAACCTGCTTGACAAACTCTCTCTCCTCCCTCTAAGTTGGTCCTTGGCTACCCCGCGAGCAATCGCGGGGCAAGCCGTTAAATAGGTCTCATCCGTCTTACAGGTCTCAAAAGTCTTACAAGTTCTACAGGTCTGACGGGTTCGAGGAGCGACTGAAGTCGTAACTACGAAATTTGAGATTCGGGTGGAACTGGTAATACTTTGGCTAAGCAGAAAAGTTTAATGATAAGCCCTTCTCCCGTACCACCCGATTTGTACATTCTCACGGTGATCGAAATCGGGAACATAAGGTTTGATGTCAAGCAGAGGACTGCCATCCAACATGTCAATGCCCTCGATATCGAGACGATTGCCTTCCACGTGCAGCAGATGAACGATCGAGAGCCCGATTGGGTTGGGCCGGCATGGATAACGAGTGGCAAAGATGCCGTGTTCCTGATCATCCAGAAACGGTTTGACTTGCAGGTTATAGCCCCGTGGACACTCAATCAGGTATAGCAAAAATATATGTGAGAACTCACCTAAATCGCGCAATCCGTCAACAAACTCCGGGAAAACTTCAACGCTCCCGATAGCCGTTGAGCGTGAAGATTGTATGGGTGCTTGTGATGGATCAGTAAAGGGAGAGTGAATAACGCCAATTGAAGTCAGGGTATTTTCCATGTTTTCTCCTGGAGAGAATTATCGAACAGAATAAATAAGGACTCGCCAGGCGATACTAATCTGGCTCTTCAAGTTTTCTCAAGAGGGCCAGAAATACCAGCGAGACAGCCAACAGCATCACGGATAATACCAAAGCGATTTTGATGTTCTCTTCAAAGCCGATATAGATCGCCAGGGGCATGGTTTGCGTTTTGCCTTCCAGGTTCCCTGCGAAGAGTATCGTCGCCCCAAATTCTCCTAAAGCTCGAGTCCAAGCCAGGATGACCCCGGTTAACAGGGCGCGGCCCGCCAGAGGAATCATGATGTATCGAAATTCCTGCCATTCATTGGCTCCCTCCATCCGGGCAGCTTCCAGTTGCTGCGGATCGATGGCGGCAAAACCGATCCTGGCTGATCGAACTAAAAACGGCGCCGAGACAAAAGTCTGGGCTATTACCACTGCCGCAGTTGTAAAGGGGATGGTGATACCCACCGCGTTCAGCCAGGTTCCAAAAATCCCCGCTCTCCCGAATGCCATCAATAGGGCGATTCCGGCAACCGAAGGAGGTAAGACGACCGGCACATCCACCAGCAGGTCAACCAGCGTTCTGCCGGGGAATCTCGAATGCACAAGGATGTATGCTAGGGGCGTGCCGGTTAGCAATGCCAAACCAACACTGATGCTGCTGGTCACCAGGCTGAGTTTAAGAGCGCTGAAGGCATTCTCAGAAAGTACGTAAGTTAAAAAATCCTTACCGGCAGACCGCCAGACCAGCGCTATGAGGGGTAAGCCGATAAGACCAATCAATACCAGGCTGGGTAAGATAAATACCCAGCCTGGCGATTGACTCGTTCTGCGTTGGCGGAATAGGCGTTGCACAGTGTTCGTGGTTAAGGATTAGCGGGAGAGAAGCCCCATTTTTTCATTATTGCCTGTCCGTCGGCGGATAGAACGTAGGCAACGAAGGCTGCAGCCAGGTCCGGATTCGGCGCCTTCGCCAGTGCCGTGATCGGATAGCGGGCAATCACGTTGAAGTTTGCTGGAATTGAAATGGATATTAAATCCGGTGCAGCGAGCGCATCTGTCACATAAACAACACCAGCATCTGCCTCACCCTGATCCACTTTGGCAACCACCTGCTTAACATCGGTTTCATTGGAAACAACGTTGGCCAGCACTTTTGTGCTGAAATCTGTCCCGTAGGTTGGATCCTTGCTCATGTTCGTCAAAATCTGGCGGGTGTAGTTCCCTGCTGGAACAGAAGCGTCTTCAAAGATAAGTTTCAAGCCGGGTTTTGCCAAATCCTGTAGGGTTTGGATATTAGCTGGATTTTTCGGAGGCAGGATCACGATAAGCAAATTGGTTGCGAAATCCTGGTCCGCACCCGTAGCCACCAGGTTTTCCGTAACCAGCGGATCCATATTCTTGTGATCGGCCGAGGCGAATACATCCGCAAGCGCGCCCTGTTCGATCTGAGTGCGCAGAACCTGCGAACCGGCAAAACTGAATTTAACAGTCACGCCGGGATGCGCGGCTTCAAAGGCCTTGCCGATCTCGCCAAACGCGCCGGTTAGTGACGCGGCAGCAAATACTGTCAGTGTCGTCGGCGCAGGCGTGGAAGTCGGCGCAGTGGTCGGAACGGATGTGGCAGCTGGTGCGGGTATCGTGGGAACTGCAGTCGGCGCGGGTGTGACCGCTGTTTCGCAGGCAGATACAAACAGGGCAAAGAGCAAAAGCAGGGGAATGACGCGTTTCATGGTTTACTCCAGTGGATCAAGAATATTGGTTTTAATGTCGCTCATCCATTCCTGGATAAGTTTCATCTGGCGTAATCGCAGATCGAGACTAAAGCGGTTGAATTGTTGTTCGGGTGGAAGGTTTGTAATCAAGGACTCCAACCGATCGATGGTCGCGGTAACCGCCTCACTTTGGGCTTGATGGATCAAGGCCGCTTTTTCAGGCTTGTAAATTCGGGCAAAATACAGGCGGGTCAGAAATTCAAGGCGGATGGACCGGGAGTTCATGCTCACATCCCCCATCCACTCGTCAAAACGTCGGCGTCCCTGTGCAGTGATGCGTAATAACTGGCGCGCCGGTAATTTTTCCTGTTCCACGACTTTCACGGAAATATCGCCGCGCGTTTCAAGCCGTTTTAGAATGGCATAGGCTTGACTCTGGCTCAAATGCCAGACGTGACCGAGTTCAGCCATAAACCGCTGATATACATCGTAGCCATGACTTGGACCGGCTATTAGAAAGCCAAGCAGTGCAAATTCCGGCGAAAGGTTGCCGGAATGGCGGTTTTCTTGAGATATACTCACTGAGTGAGTATATACGCTCGCTGGAAATTTGGCAAGAGGAACTTCCAATGGATTCTTCGATTTTCCCCAAAAACAAACGAGAGGCGGCTTATCATGCCACCCTCTTTTCGGATGGATTGATCTTATAGGCCCAAATCCGAATCGCTTTTTCCTGCATCCGGCACGAACAACTGCTGTCCATATTTATCCACGCCGAACTTGCCGATCACATCCTGAATGGCGGGTGAAGTGATCCACTTCATGAATGCGGCCGCGCCCGTGTAATTGACCTTCGGCCATTTAGCAGGGCTGACCGTGATCACGTGGTACACATTGAGAAGTGAATTATCTTTCTCGACCAATATATCAAGTTGCAAATTCGCTTTATTGGCGAGATACGTTGCACGGTCATCAAACCAAACAACAAAGGTAAACGTTTCACAACTTTCTCCTTTATCAATAAGATTTATCAATCCATCACTGTCATCAGGCTGGATCCTTTGACAATGAAGGCTGTGATTTAAAAATTAATTGCAATGAACAATCAACCGCCTGATCAACAACCTGCTTACTTGCTTTTCGGGAGCAGTTCAAGCCGCAGCAGAATAAAGGCAACAAGCGCTATCAAGATCAGCAGTAAGGTTGCGGGTTCTGCGGATTTCAACCCAAAGCCCTCATAACGTTCGTAAACCAATATTGGCGCGATCTTTGGATGGTACGCCAGGATCACAACGGCTCCGAACTCGCTGATCCCGCGCGCCCACATCATGACGGCCCCGCCCAAAACACCTCGCCAGGCTTGAGGCAAAGTGATGTGCCAGAAAGCTTGCCATAGGCTGGCCCCATCGGTCAACGCAACGCGTTCGAGTTCTTCATCCGTTGCAGCGAAGGCTTCCCGACTCATGTTGACTAGAAATGGCAGGCTGACGAACAGCATCGCTACAACGATCCCGGCCGGATTGTCGGTGAAGGTAATACCCAGGGGCAGGAGCATTTGGCCAAGCAGGCCGTGCCCGCCGAAAACCAGCAATAGAGCCACTCCCGCGGCGGTATGAGGAATAACCAAAGGCAGGTTGATGATCGCATCGATCAAATGCTTGCCTCGGAAATTGCGCCGCGCCATCAGGTAAGCCAGTGGAACGCCGGTGATCATTGCAAGAGCGGTTGCAATCGCCGCGGCGGAGAATGTCAATCCAATGGAATTTAACAACTCAGGGTCGCTGAACGATTCCAAAAAGCCCGATGGCGTTGTGGCAAGCAATGTGCTGATCAGCGGCAGGATTACGAATAGGATCAGCAAGCCGCCGGCCAGGGAAAATATCAGGTTGAAAACCAGGTTCTTGGAACTCACGGCGAATTGGGCGGAGCCGATAACGCTTGCAGCGCGACCGGCATGTTTGCGTACTTGTCGGCGATGGCCGGCACGAAGAGCGGTTGGTGATCGGATTGCAGGATGGCGCGTCCATCCGCGCCGAGCAGGAAGGCGATAAACTCAGATGCCAGGTCCGGGTGAGGAGCATTGCTGGGAATCGTAATGCCGTAACCGATGCGCTCGCCGGTGAATTGCGGTTTGACTGTGGCAAAGCGCTGGAAGTTTAAATCCACTTCCACCTGGCGATAAAAGGATGCGTAATGGTCTGCCCCCAGGTTTAGTTGATCCGGCAGGTGTACCATTTGCAATTGATGCTGCTGGATCACACTCTCGTACTCGAAGGCGTAGTCAATGTCGCCTGACTCTAGCAAATCCATCTCCTCAATGCTCGCTCCGCGCAGCACGATATTTGAGCCGGGCGCAGTTTCGAGAATCTCTGGAACTGTAATGGTTGTTTGTCCAGCCTCGCGGAAGAAGGCTAAAGGGAAAGTGAATTTCCTCTTGAACATATGGGCGAAGATATCTGTGTTGTGATAATACTCTTGAGCCAGGGCAAAGACCATTAGCGCGCGATAGCCGGAGGCGTCGAAGCGCGGGTCGGTGATACCCACTTTGACATCCGGGCGTGAGAGAATCTCGTACCAGTTATCGGCGTTGATTTCGTTGGCGTACTTGCTGTCGGGACGATAAGCAATCGCCAGGTTGTTGGTTGCGAAACGCAGGTACCAGTTGGCGTAGGGCTTGCCGGTGTTGGGGTCGTTCATGGCATACATCAGCATCGGTACAAGTGAAGCGTCCGCAGTCGCGATCACATCGATCGGAACGTGCAAGTCGGTAACTTGGCGAATGACCTGGATGCTTCCGTGGAATTGGGCTTGCACATCAACATCGGGATGTTGGGCCTCGAAAGCTTTTTCCACATCTGTGAATGGAACGATCAGACTGCTGGCAGCGAAAATGACCAGTTGGGTTTTCCTGGATCCATTCGCTGGCGCACATCCACCCGAGATGATCCCAATCAGGGTGGTAATTAAAAGAATGTTTAGCAAACGGCGATAAATTAACATGGGTATATTTGGGACACAGGATAAGAAAAGGGTGGGCAAAACTTGCCACCCTTTCGGCGGGAATTATTTGAAATCGAGTTTTGCCACGCCCTTGACCCATAACTTGCCGGCTTGACCGGGCATGACAGCCAGGAACGTGCCGGGTGTATCGGTGAATGCCACCATGCAGTCTGCACAGGCCTTTAAGGTTGCCATGTCGATCTGGGCTGAATAGCCATCGCTGCCTGTCAATACCAGGGTGGCGGCTGCAGCCTGTACGCTGGCGGCCTTCATCAGGTCGCTGATGCGCACGCCGGTGAAGCTCGCTGAGCCAACTTTGGGCTGGTCGGCTGTAATCGTGGCGACGGTCATCGCCCGCAGATCTTTCTCGCTCAACGTGAGCGGTTTATCTGCCAAGCCGGTGACGGCTAGGGCGCTGCCGGATGCGCTGGGCGCCGCGGGAGCGGCGGTTGGTGCGGCTGCTGATTGGCAGGCGGACAGCATCATGGATGCCGGCACGAACAGGCTCAGGACGATCAGGATGGTACGATTGAATTTCATTGGAAGCTTCTCCTCGAAGAAAATTTTGCATCACATCCGAAGGAATTCAGGTATGAAGAAAGACCGTGATATTGATATAATACCCACGGTCACAAATTGCGCTTTCCACCTTCTGAAATAGCGCAATTTGTGACCGAGTG
>PMLN01000245.1:323-16240 GCA_003158885.1 Anaerolineae bacterium | reverse complement strand
ACGGTGAAGCCAAGAATTCGTGGCTGACCGGCACTGCGGCCTGGAATTATGTGGCGATCACGCAATGGATCCTCGGCATCCGCGCAACATTTGACGGCCTATCCGTATCTCCGGTTATCCCGTCGGATTGGAAGGGATTTGAAGTGTTGCGCAGTTATCGGGGCGTTCGATATGAGATTAGTGTCAAGCGCAAGGGCGCAGGGAACCAGGTTTCCATCCAGGTGGATGGCAGGAAAATCAGCGGGACTGTCATACCGTTCCCGTCCGGTGATGTTAAGAGCGTAACAGTGATCGCTGAAATTGGATAAGACAGATTGGATGAATAGTGGTGCAATATGGATGAATCGATTCTTGAAATTCGTGATTTTGATGGAGAGGGATTTAAACCGCTGATCTTCTTCGGAAGCTGGCGCGTGGCCATGCTGCGCTATCTGGATGAGCTTAAGCCGGATCACATTAAAGCCATGGAACGTCATATGGAGACGGATGAGGTATTCGTCTTGTTATGCGGGCGTGGAACGTTGGTCCTGGGAGGCAACGCCTCGAAGTGTGAGGGCGCCATACCGCAGCCCATGGAAACCGGCCGGCTCTACAATGTAAAATGCAAGACATGGCATGCGGTTCTGCTCAGCCGCGACGCATCTGTTCTTCTGGTGGAAAATTGCGATACCGGCGATCAAAACTCAGAATATGCTGAACTATCTTTGGAACAACGAGCGGGGATCCTGGAAACTGCACAGCAGGAACATTTTTGAACTGCAAGTCCCTTTGGGCAATCTAAGAAACCGCCAGCGATTTTGTTCACCCTGCCGGAGGGAATTCCATCACTATCCTTCCAGGCTCATTCGTCCTACACTTATCCCATGAGCCTATCGTTCAAGAAGCAAGTACGGGAACAAAAAGCGCCTCCCTCCTCACTCATTACAAAAATAAGGGTCGGCTGTCCCGCCCACAACTGCGGCGGACGGTGTTTGTTGGTCGCGCACGTTCAGGATGGCCGCATCATACGTCTTGATGCCGATGATCGTCCCGATTCAATCGCCGCGCCCCAATTACGCGCCTGCGTGCGCGGGCGTTCGTATCTGCGCCGCCAATACCATCCCGACCGCTTGATGACCCCGCTCAAGCGCACCGGCAAACGCGGCGAGGGGAAGTTCGTATCCATTTCATGGGATGAAGCGTTGGATACCCTGGTCCGCCAAATGCAACGCGTCAAAGCGAAGTATGGCAACTCGGCTTTATTCGTCCCCTATGGAACAGGCTCTTACAACCAGTTGAACGGTTCTCACGTGGCGCGCCGGCTTATGAATCTATTCGGCGGCTGTTTGGGAATTTATAACTCGTATTCGTGGGGCGCCACCAACCTGGCCACGCCCACGGTGTACGGCACGCTGGTGACCGGAAATCAAAGGCAGGATTGGCTCAACGCCAAATATATTTTAATGTGGAGTTGGAACCCCGCCGAAATGCGCGACGGCACCAACAGCGATTACTTTATCAAGTTAGCGCGGCAGGCGGGCGCACGCGTCGTCTGCATTGACCCGCGCTACTCGCTCAGCGCCGCCTCCCTGGCTGACGAGTGGATCCCCATTCGACCCGGCACCGATGCGGCCATGATGAGCGCCATGGCATATGTGATGCTCAGCGAGAATCTGTACGATACCGAGTTTGTGCGCACACATTGCGTTGGTTTCGATGCAAATCAAATGCCGGTGGATGGCGCGGAGAGTTACAGCGATTACATCCTTGGCAAGCGCGACGGTATAGCCAAGACGCCTCAATGGGCAGAAGCCATTACTGCCGTCCCGGCGCGGACCATCGCCCGCATTGCGCACGAATATGCCGAGATCAAACCGGCAGTGCTTTATCAAGGTTATGGGATGCAGAGGCGCGCCTACGGCGAGCAGGTGGTGCGCGCCGGCTGCGTACTGGCGGCCATCACCGGTAATGTGGGCATACCGGGCGGCTGGGCCAGCGGCCTGGGATTGCAAGCCGAAGATGGCGGCGGTTTATGGACGGTCTTCCCAAGCGGGGAGAATCCGGTTAAAGCAGAAATCCCGGTCTTTCTGTGGAGCGAAGCTTGTATGCGCGGAAAAAGCATGACCAGTGCGGATGGCGTGCGCGGCGCGGAACGGCTCGATAACGACATCAAATTAATTTATGCCGTTGCCACAAATTGCCTGATTAACCAGCACGCCGATATCAACCGCACGACGGAAATTTTGCGTGACGAATCGAAAGTGGAGTTCATCGCCGTACAGGATAATTTCCTGACCCCCACCGGTAAATTTGCCGATCTGCTTCTGCCCGCCTGCACCCAGTTCGAGACCTGGGGCGTGGAGGACGGTTGGAAATACGGCGACGAAGTGATTCTGCAGCCCAAACTGGTCGAACCGCCGGGCGAGTGTAAATCCGATTATCGCATCTGCGCCGAACTTGCCGGACGATTGGGGATCGGTGAAGCCTTCACCGAAGGCCGCGATGAAAAGGGTTGGGTTGAATTTTGCCTCGATGAATTCCGGCGATTGCGCTTTCCCGAATTGCCCAGCTTTGATGAATTTATGGAACAGAACCTGGGTGCATGGACGCGTCCTGCCTTACGGCCGGCGATTGCCTTTGCCGATTTTCGCCGCGACCCGGAAAAGCATCCGTTGAGCACACCTTCGGGCAAAATAGAAATCTTCTCCAAACAGCTCTTCGACTTGAATAATCCTGAAGAGATTCCTGCTCTACCGAAGTATATTCAGGAGTGGGAAAGTCCGTTTGCTATCGAGAAGGGAAAGGGGATAGGGGAAAAGGGAGATGAGGATGATGCACAGGCAATGGTGGAAAAATATCCACTGCAAGCGATTGGGCATCACACGCTTCACCGCGTCCATTCCACGCACGATAATAATGACTGGCTCGAGGAAGCCTTTCCGCAGCGTGTTTTCATTAATCCCCTGGATGCCGCGCCGCGCGGCATCCAGGAAGGTGATCTCGTCAAAGTCTTTAATGACCGCGGCGCATTGATCCTGCCCTGCCGTCTCACAGTCCGCATTATGCCCGGCGTGATTGATATCCCGCAGGGAGCATGGTTCGAGCCGGATGAAAACGGCGTGGACCGCGGCGGGTGTATCAATGTGCTGACCTCTCAGCGCTGGACGCCTTTTGCATTTGCCACTGCCCAGCACACGATCATGGTGGAAGTGGAGCGGACCGTGGACGGTAGACGGTGGACTGTGCTTGACGGTCTGCGGTCTATGGTCAATGGTCGGAACTTGAAATGAGCTACGTCTTCCTGCTGGATGCTTCCGCCTGTTCGGGCTGCAAGGCCTGCCAGGCCGCCTGCAAGGACAAGAATCAACTTCCTCTTGGCGTGCTGTGGAGACGCGTGTATGAAGTATCCGGCGGCGAGTGGAAACAGGCAGGCCCGGCCTGGAACAATACGGTCTTCGCCTACAACCTGTCGCTTTCATGTAATCATTGTGTCCATCCGAAATGCGCAGGAGTTTGCCCGGTGGATGCATACACGGTAAGGGCAGACGGCCTCGTTCTGTTGGATTCATCCAAATGCGTTGGCTGTGGATATTGCGTCTGGGCTTGTCCTTATGGCGCACCGCAATACGATGAAGCCGCCGGCGCTATGACCAAGTGCAATTTTTGTTATGATAATTTGGATTTAGGTTTGCCTCCCGCCTGTGTCTCTGCTTGTCCGCTGAGGGTATTGGATTATGCTGTAGTACAGGGGGAAGGGGAAAAGGGGTACGAGGGGGACGGGATGGCTTTGTGGGAAATCCCCGCCACCGAACATCCTTATCCCATGTCGGATCGTTCACGCACAGGGCCGCGTCTGGTCATCAAACCTCACGCGGCCATGAAGCTTACACAAGAGAAGTTCCTAGCCAACCGGGAAGAAGTTCATCCGCAGCAAACTTCGGGATGGGAGGAAGCGCCGCTGGTCGCATTCACCCTGCTCGTTCAAATGGCGGTTGGCGGCTTTTGGGCGATGTTATGGCTGTTCCATGATGCCCCCCAGCTATTGTCCATGCTGTGGATCGGCCTTTGCCTGGGTGCGGGCATGCTGGCTTCCTTCGCTCATTTGGGTACAAAGCGAAATGCCTGGCGCGTGCTTAATCATTTGCGGAAATCCTGGTTGAGCAAGGAAATCTTATTGACGATCCTATTCGGCGCCGGTTGGCTTGTGACACTGACAAGCATGATCTTGCATACCAACCTCTTCATCTTAAATTGGCTCAGCGCCTGGATCGGGTTGGTTCTGATCTATGGCATGTCGCGCGTATATCGCCTGCCAGCGGTCCCCGTTTGGAATTCATGGCGGACCCAGGCTCGTTTCTTTATCAGCGCGGCGCTGCTCGGTATTCTCGGAGTGCTGCCCATTTCCACATGGACGCATGTTCCGGTGCTTGAATGGACACTGGCAGGATGCATCGTCATTCTCTTGTTGGGCGCGCAGGCAGCGATTACAATAATCCGGCCCCTTTCCTTTAAATGGGGAAGAATACAGTTAGGGCTGATCCTGGCAGGCATGATCGGATGTGCAATTCTATTCTTCATGCCCGGCTGGTTCGGGGCAGCCACCGGTCTGGCCGTCTTCTTGATTATCCTGATAGAAGAAGTTTTGGGAAGGTGGTGCTTCTATCAGGCACGCACATGGCCGGAGGCTTGATCTTTCGTAACACTTGATGTTCTGCATAAGGTTAGATACCAGTTTCTATTTGGGGAGAGAGGCAAAGGTGGCTTCGACCGTCATGCCCCAGCGGATGCGTGGGTCAAGCGGGTTATCCACCAGGATGCGCACGCTATACACAATGTCGCCGCCTTGTTTTGTGAAGGCGCTGCTGATGCTTTGAATGACGCCGGTGAGCTTCACATCGGGGAGCGCGTCGGGAACCATGGTGACCTTTTGGCCCTGCGCCAGCCGGACAACTTCCAATTCGGTCAGGTCGTTGGTCTCGACAATCCATTGACTCGGATCGATCACACTGATCGCAATGGTCTCCGGCCCAACCTGCTGACCGAGGTCCACACTAACATCCGCGACCACACCATCGAACGGCGCTTTGAGCTCGAAATTGCCCAGCGCATCCTGCGCCGCCGCCACCTGTGCCTTGGCATTATCGAGAGTTGCCTGGGCAAGGGCAAGTTGATCGGTGTTCGCACCGTTGAGCGTGAGATCGTATTGATACTTGGCTTCCGCCTCGGCGGCCAGGGTGGCATTCAAAGCCGCCTGAGGATCGTCGCGCAGGCGCATATCGGTCTCCAGGTTGGTGACGGCCTCATCGTAGGCCTTCTGCTTGGCTCTCAGACGATCCCAGGCGGTTTTATATCGTCCGCTATTCGGGTCGAGGTTCTGCACTGCATCGAATTTGGCCTGTGCGTCGTTGAGTTCGGTCTGCCGGGTTTGAAGGGTGGTCTGGGCGTCCGCGATATGGATATTGATGTCATGCAAGTTCAAGCCATCCCACTTCTTTTGGGCATTCTCGCGTACCACCTGCGCATTCATATAAGCTTCCCAGAGTTGGGCGCGGGCGCCGCCCGCATTGCGAATCAGCGTGTCGAAGGCTTGCTGCGCCGAGGTTAATTCCAATTGCGCCGAGGCCAGTTGAGCGTCCGCCTGATCGTAGCTATCCAGCTTCATCAGCGCATTGCCCTTTTTGACCTGATCGCCGGTCTTGACCATGATCCCGGCCACTGAGCCGCGGCCCTGGAACGCAAGATTGACCGATTGCATCGGCCGGATATGTCCTTCCGCAATCACCGCGCCTGAAGGTACAGCCGTGGGCGTAGCCGCTGTTGAAGCCGGTTGACTTCCACAGCTTGCCATCAGCAGGGCGACGATCAACAAAACGTAGATTGAAAATTTCTTATTCATCTTTCACCTTTCTTCACCATCTTCGAACATCAATGGCGAATTGGTAAGGGCACAGCAGAACAATGGATCAACTTTGTTGGCCTTTGTCTTGCTGTGCCCCTACTGTTATTCATAAGCCAGCACCTCGCGGATCGTCAACCGCGCGGCACTGCGGGCCGGCAGGATGCTTGCCACCACAGACAATACCAGAATCAATGCCAGCCAGATCAAATAGCCGGTAAAGGTAAACACGGTTTGGATGGGTGTTTGAAAGACTGCCAGGCTGACGATATAGGACAACAAATAGGTAAACGGGAAAGACAGGATGATCGCCAGGCCGAATGAGATCAAGCCGATCACCATGCCTTCCGCGATCACCGTTTGCATGATGATGCTGTCCACTGCGCCGATGGCGCGCATGATGCCGATCTCACGCGTGCGCTCGAGCACATTCATGCCCATTGTCCCGGCCAGGCCCATCGAGCCGACCGTGGCGGTCAGGAGCGCCATAATGAGCAAAAACGTCACCAGGGTGTCGAGGCTTTGGGAGGCGGTATCCAGCGAAGCCAGCCCCGCCTGCGACTGGAGAACATCGAAGCCCTTGGCGCGGAAATAATGATCGAGCGTTTCCGCCATTTTATCCTGAGAGGCGCGGTCATGTTGAGTGGTTTCGATGCGAAACAACACGGCTTGATTGGCCAGATCATTGACCTGCGAAATATATTCGAGCGGCGCATAGGCCAGAATACCCTCCTGCCCGACGAACTGGAAAATGCCGACCACCTGCCATTGTTCCTTACGCCCGTTGATCTTCAGGGGCATGAAATCTCCCGCCTTCAAATTTGGGAAATCTGAAAGAGCCGATTCGCTGATGGCGAGCTTGCGTTCATCGCCCGGCTGGATCCACCGGCCTGAAACTAAAATCGGTTGAACGAGCGGACTTTGGGCAGGCGGGGCGATGATGTTCAACGAATCAATGGTCGAGCCGTCCGGACGCAGCATATCGGCGCTCAATCCCTGCCAGCCTTCCACGCTTTGCACGCCGGGGATTTGCAGGGCCAATTGTTGAATCTCGTGTGTCCGGTAGGGCTGGGTGAAATCCAACTCCACGTCGGCTTTAAAATAATTGCCGATGGCACCGATGTAATCATGCAGGGTCACGCGTACATTGAACACGGAAATGAAGATTGCGCCGCCCATGGTCAATGTGAAAAGCGTCAGGAGCAGCCGTCCGCGCCGGCGGAACGTGTTGCGCAATGAGATCAGCAACGGGCGCGGGATATGGATGCCGCGCTTCGAGAGCGCCAGCGTGACATTGGTCTGAAATTTCTCCCAGCGCGATTCGTGCTTGGGACCGCGATGATGCGATTTGCCCTCGGCGCGCGCCAGATCGCCGCTGATGGCTTTCAGCACGGTGACCTTCGAGCCGTTCATCACCGGCACAAGTCCGGCCACCAGCGGAACCAAAACCCCGATGAGGATTTGGATCACCAGTGCAATTGGCACGATCCGATAGCCGAGCAGGTTGAAGCGCAACTCGTTGGCAATGAAGGCGGCCAGGCCATAGGCACCCTGTCCACCCAGCGGCACGGCGATCAACAAAGCCAGCGCACCGAAGGATACGATCAGCGTCAGATACATGATGAAGATCTGGCGGTTGCGCCCGCCGACCAGTTTCATGACACCGATGTAACGCAGGTGCTGGTTGAGCAGAGCGTTCAATGTGTTGGCGATCAATGACGAGGACAGGAAAACGATCAGCACGCCCAGCGCCATTAAGATCCCGAGAATGGCATTGACCGTGGATGCCAGGGGATGTTCATGTGTCTTGGAGGTTAATGTGCGATCCACCGGTATGCCGGAGCGCACCAACCTGTCTTTCACATCGCCCGCGACCTTGCTGATGGCTGCGGCATCGTCCTGGCCCTGGGCTACCGTCGCGTAAACGCGATTGTAAAGGTCCGGCTCCTGAAAGTTTTCCAGTGTGGTCATGGAGATGTAGCCGAAGGGCGGCGCAAGAAAGTCGCCCGCGCCCGTGGTCGGGTCCTCGACCGCGCCAACCACCGGCATGGTCTGGGTGGTGCCGTCGGGTAGTTCGAACACCAATTGATCCCCGACCCGCACATTGAGTTGTTTGAGCGCGTCCTTTTCCAAAACCACCTGCCGCTTGGCGGGATTTGTGTTCCCGGCCAGGGGTGTAAGCAGATCCACCTTGTTGGTTGGGAAATCGTTGAGCGCCACCAGGTCAATGACCGTCCAGGTGGTGCTGTTCAGCGGATGCACCCGGATGCTGAACACACGCCGGCCTTCGGCGTTCCCAATCCCCGGCATATTACGCACCGAGGTCAGCACATCGTCGTTGAAATCCGCCATGCGCAGTTCGATGTTGGCGGGGTGGTTGGCGGCGTAACTGGCGCTCATGTCATTGGAAATAATGGCATAGGCGCCCGCGATCACGCCAATCGAAAACACGCCCACGGCAATGGATAAAACCACCAGCAGGGTGCGGGCTTTATTTTCGATCAAATCAAGAAAAACTTTACGCCATCTGGGTTTCATGCTCTGCTCTTTATGCGATGCTCTTCCAAACGATCCTGCACGATCTTTCCCAGCGCCTCCGCCGTGATCGGCGATTCTTCGATGATGCGCAAGAAATCCTGGCGCGGGAATTTCAACAAATCCACCGGATGGGTCCCGGCACGCACGCAGGCAATCGCTTTACCGCCGCGCAGCAATTCGATCTCACCGAATAATTCACCGGCTTTCAAGTGCGCCAGCAGTTTGCCGCGCTTGCCATCCGCCAGCATCACATTGACGGAACCGCGCTCGATCATATACAGATCATCTACCGGCTGACCGCAATCCAGGATCGTCTCGCCCGGCTGGACGGTCATCCGTTCCGCTTTCCTGGTGATCTCCAGCATGTGGCGATGACGCAGCAAAGGCAGGGCTTTGACCACGGTTTCATCGATCAATTCGCCGTCCGCGATAATGATCGTGCGGGAGGTGCGCGAGGTCAGCGAGGGGTCATGGGTCACCATCACAATGGTCTTGCCGCGCCGTACAAGTTCATCAAAGACATCGATCATGTGATTGGCGGTCTTCGAATCAAGGTTGCCGGTCGGCTCATCCGCGACGATCAAAGGCGCATCGGTGGCGAGGGCGCGCGCAATGGCCGTCATTTGCTGCTGCCCGGTTGAAACCGCCAGCGGCAATTTGTCCGCTTGTTCCTTCAGGCCGACCATTTCCAGCAATTCCATGGCGTACGCGGGGCGCTCCTCGAAGTCATGCAAATCCACATAATCCATGGGCAGCATGACGTTTTCGAGCAGGGTCAGCATGGGCAGTAATTGGAAGAATTGAAAAACGATGCCAAGATTCTTGCCGCGCCACAAGGAACGCTGGCTTTCGGTGATCGAATAAATATCCGTGCCGTTGACCACCACCTGTCCGCCGGTCGGATGGTCAATGCCCGTGATCATGTTCAAGAGGGTGGATTTGCCGCTGCCCGATTTTCCAACGATGGCGACAAACTCGCCGCGCCGGATGGTCAGGTCCAGCCCTTTGAGGACTTTGAATTCGCCGGCCGCGTTCTTATAGGTTTTGACAACCGTATGCAAACGGATCATCTCATCCGAGTGAGGGGAAGCGGCTTGCTTTGATTCTGTTTCCGGGGAGGAGAGAGGCGGCTTCATTTCGTTCGTCTCACTTTGGCTTTGGCCGAGGCAGGTCTTTTGATTCGTTCGGCTGGTTCGGTCATCTCTGTTAAGACCCCATCTGCAATCTGGACATGGCGCGTGAAGCGCGGCCCAAGGCTGTTATCGTGGGTCACCATGACGATGGTCTTGCCGCGTTCCTGCACCAGATGTTCGAAGACATCGAAGATGTGATCGGCGGTGACGGAATCAAGGCTGCCGGTGGGTTCATCGGCAACCAGAATGGGAGGATCATTGGCCAGGGCGCGGGCGATGGCCACGCGCTGCTGCTGGCCGCCGGAAATATAGGCGGGCAATTTGTTGGCGTGATCTTCAAGCTCGACCAGGGTGAGCAGTTCGGTGGCGCGCTGGCGGCTGAGACGCGCCTGGTATCTGCCGCACAGATCGATCGGCATCATCACATTTTCGATCAATGTGAGCATCGGCAGGAGCTGAAAGGATTGGAAGATGATGCCCAGGGTTTGTCCGCGCCAAAGCGCCAGTGCGTCTTCATTTAATTTGTGCACGGAGGTATCCTCACCATTCCCGCGCACAATGACTTCACCGGACGTGAGATGATCCACGCCCGTGATCATGTTGAGCAGGGTGGATTTCCCCGCGCCGGATTTGCCGACGATGCCGAGGAACTCGCCTTGGTCAACCCGCAGATCGATCCCTTTCAACGCGGTGAAATCGCCCGCTTCGGTGGAATAGATTTTGGTTACATTTTTTAATTCGATGGTTGGAGCAGGAACAGTCGGCATTCAAATCCCGTGAAAAAAGCGGCCAACCTGCGGCCGCTAAAAAGACATTCGTGAAGCAATCTGATTGTACCGCCACTTAAGGCTTATTGCAAATCGGACGCCTTTCAATCTCTTATCAACATTCCAATTTTGTCGCATGGGCATAAAACCCCACTGAGATTGGGATGAGCAAACTTTAATCTGATTCCGAATCGTTCACCATCATTCACTACAGAGCGCACGGCGCTTTGCGTGCTCGCTTGGAAGAACACCAAGTACAGCTCGCGAAGAGCACAGAGAATATATAGAACACAGAGTTTTCTCCTTTTTTTCTCCGTGGACTTCGCGAAGCACGCAAAGCGCTTGTGATCTCTGTGGTGAGGAATTATTGATTATCTGCCGCAGATTTCAAAAAGTGCCATTCATCCTGTAAATCAAATGACCTTTGATTTGACTCGGGGGGATGAAAAATATATACTTCACCTCTCTTAACTAATTAAGGATATTAATTATGTCACCTACTAAGGAATTAACGGAAGTTATCCACGAATGGTCGGAAGTCTTTATGCGCCGCTCGGGACGCGACTTCAAACATTGCCTGGATGAGACCGGATTATCCTTCTCCCAGTTCATTGTGCTCATGCGCCTGTATCACGGCGCCAAGAGCGACGTTTCCGGGATCGGCGTGCAGTTGGGAATCACCAATGCGGCCGCCAGCCAATCCATTGACCGGCTGGTGAATCTGGGCCTGATCGAGCGGACGGAAGATCCCGAGGACCGGCGCGCCAAACAATTGGTCCTCGCCCGCAAAGGCCAGGCTTTGATCCGGAAGAGCGTGGAAGCGCGCAGCCATTGGATCGAGAGTTTGACCGAGTCCCTGACGCCGGAGCAGCAGCAAGTGACCATCCTGGCGCTGACCCTGCTGACAAAGGCCGCACGCGCCACCAAAGAATGAAGGGTTCCTTGTGATAACGGGAAAGAAGCTAAACACGACCCTGAGAGTGCGCAGGGCATAGGACACTACGTACACAAAGGAAGAAAAAAGAAAAGAGTTACCTTGATTGCTTTTCCTTTGGATTTTCCCGATAAAAACAGTAGAACCAGAATAAATTTGTGACAAGGAATCACTAAACCCATGCTTCGATTGGCAAAATATTTAAAGCCGTATCTGCTTTTGATCCTGATCGCGGTGGCGCTGTTATTCGTGCAGGCCAATGCCGACCTGGCCCTGCCGGACTATATGTCCAACATTGTGGATTATGGCATCCAGCAGGGGGGCATACAAAATGCCGTGCCGGTTGCCCTCCGTCAGAGTGAGATGAACCGGCTGGTGCTCTTTATGAGCAGCACCGAGAAAACGGCAGTTTTCAACGATTACAACTTGATCAATAAGGATTCGCCCGACTACCAGAAGTACCTCACGGATTATCCGACGCTGGCGAAGGAGCCGGTCTATGTGCTAAAACCCATCGGCCAGGCGGAGATCACCGTGCTGAATCCGGTTATGGCCAAGGCCATCATGATCGTATCCTTCATCCAGCAGGTGATGGCTGATCCAACCAAGGCCGCCGCCATGGGGCAGGGCGCGGGCTTTGACTTATCCAAGTTCCCGCCGGGGACGGATATCTTTGCGCTGATGGCGAAACTCCCTGCGGGGACACTCACCCAGGTCACAAGCGCCATTGATCAGAAATTTTCCACTTTGGGCGAAAGCATGATCGTCCAGATGGCGGTCGGCCCGCTCAAGGCGGAGTACGCCGCGCTCGGAATGGATACCAGCCGGATACAGACGAATTACATCGTACAGACCGGCATGCTGATGCTCTTGGTCACGCTGGTTTCCATTGCCTGTACGATAGCAGTGGGTTTTCTCTCGGCGCGTACGGCGGCGGGCTTGGCGCGTGACCTGCGCCGGAATGTTTTCCGGCAGGTCGAGAGCTTCTCCAGCGTGGAATTCAACAAATTCTCCACAGCCTCGTTAATCACCCGTTCGACCAACGATGTGACCCAGATCCAGATGGTGGTGATCATGGTCATGCGCATGGTGATCTACGCGCCAATCATCGGCGTAGGCGGGATCATCCGGGCGCTGGCAAAATCCACCTCCATGTGGTGGATCATTGCGCTGGGCGTGATCGTGCTGTTGTGCATGGTGCTGACCATCTTCTCGATTGCCCTGCCGCGCTTCAAGATCATCCAGAGCCTGATTGACCGGCTTAACCTGGTGACGCGCGAGAACCTGTCGGGCATGATGGTGATCCGGGCCTTTAACATGCAGGAATTCGAGGAGCAGCGATTCGATAAGGCCAACCTGGATGTGACCTCCGTGAACCTGTTCGTCAACCGCGTGATGGTCACGATGATGCCCGCCATGATGCTGATCATGAACGGTATGACCGTTTTGATCATCTGGGTGGGCGCTCACGCCGTGGCCCAATCGCAAATGCAGGTGGGCGACATGATCGCCTTCATGCAGTACGCCATGCAGATCGTTTTTTCCTTCCTGATGCTCTCGATGATGTTCATCATCCTGCCGCGCGCCGCCGTGTCGGCTGACCGGATCGCGGATGTGCTGGAGACCGAACCGCTCATCAAGGACCCGTCATCCCCCCGGCAATTCCCGGACCGTTTTCAAGGCAACATCGAATTCCGCAATGTGAACTTCCGCTATCCGGGCGCGGAGGAAGACGTGTTGCACGATATCACCTTTACCGCCAAACCGGGGCAAACCACCGCCTTTATCGGCACCACCGGCTCGGGGAAATCCACCATCGTCAACCTGATCCCGCGTTTCTACGAGGTGACTTCCGGCTGCATCCTGGTGGACGGCATTGACATCCGGGAGGTGACCCAACACGATCTGCGCGAGAAGATCGGTTATGTACCCCAGAAAGGCAACCTGTTCTCCGGCACGATCGAAAGCAACTTATTGTACGCGGATGAGAACGCCAGCGACGAGGACTTGAAATTGGCGGCTGATATTTCCCAATCGAGCGAATTCATCGAGGCGAAACCGGAAGGAATGCAAACTGAAATCGCCGAGGGAGGCGGGAACGTGTCCGGCGGGCAGAAACAACGCCTGTCCATTGCCCGCGCGCTGGTCAAGAAAGCACCCATTTACATCTTCGACGACAGCTTCTCTGCCCTCGACTTTAAGACCGACGCGGCCCTGCGCAAGGCGCTCAAGGATCATACCGGTAAGAGCGCCATCCTGATGGTCACCCAGCGGATTGCCACAATCAAGAACGCCGAGCAGATCATCGTCCTGGATGAAGGCCAGGTGATGGGCAAAGGAACGCACGAAGAGCTGATGGAATCCTGCGAAGTCTACAGAGGTATTGCGCTTTCGCAACTCAGCAAGGAGGAACTGGCATGAGCACCAACACACCCGCGCAACGCGGAGGAGTTACGGGCGGACGCGGACGCGGCATGATGGGACACGGCGGCCCGCAGGCCATGATGAGAGGCGAAAAGCCGCGTGACTTCAAGGGTACGATGCGGAAGTTGATCCAATACCTGGGTTCCTATAAGGCGGGCATCCTAGTCGTGATGATCTTTGCCGTCGCATCCACGATCTTTTCGATTGCCGGCCCCATGCTGCTGGGAAAGGCCACCACCAAGCTGTTCGCGGGCGTCATGGGTCTGATCGCCGGAAGCGGTTCGATTGACTTCGGCTATATCTCCCAAATGATCCTGTGGACTCTGGGACTCTATATTGTTTCCTCCCTGTTCGCCTATATTCAGGGCTGGGTGATGTCCGGTATTTCCATGAACATCACCTACCGCTTCCGCAGGGATATTTCCGAGAAGATCAACCGCATGCCGCTGGGTTATTTCGACGGTACGAACCATGGCGAAGTGCTCTCGCGCGTGACCAACGATGTGGATACGGTCAGCCAGACGCTCAACCAGAGTCTGTCGCAGATCGTCACCTCGGTCACAACCGTGATCGGCGTGCTGGTCATGATGTTCACGATCAGTTGGCAGATGACGCTGGTGGCGCTGGTGATGGTGCCGATCTCCATGGGGATCATCGCCTTGGTGGTCAACCAATCCCAGAAATACTTTAAGCAGCAGCAGGATTATCTCGGCCACTTGAACGGCCACATCGAGGAGATGTACGGCGGCCATGTGGTCATGAAGGCCTTCAACGGCGAGCAAAAAAGCGTCGAACAGTTCGATCAGATCAACACCACGCTCTTTTCCTCGGCCTGGAGATCGCAATTCCTGTCTGGCTTGATGTTCCCGGTGATGAACTTCGTCGGTAACCTGGGGTATGTGGCCATCTGTATCCTGGGCGGCTACCTGGTGATCAAGGGCACCATCGCCATCGGCGACATCCAGGCTTTTGTTCAATATGTGCGCTCCTTCACCCAGCCCATCACGCAGATCGCCAATATCTCCAATATCTTCCAGCAAACGGCGGCCTCGGCGGAAAGAGTATTCCAGTTCCTGGCCGAACCCGAGGAAGTGCCGGATACCCTCACGCCGGTCATACCGGAAAAGGTGGAAGGCCGCGTGGATTTCCAGCATGTTCACTTCGGCTACAGCCCGGATAAGATCATCATCCACGATTTCTCGTTCTACGCCGAGCCGGGCCAGAAGATCGCCATCGTCGGACCGACCGGTGCAGGCAAGACCACCATGGTTAAGTTGTTGATGCGCTTCTATGATGTCAACGGCGGGGGAGCCATCCTGGTGGACGGTCACAACATCAAGGATTTCAAGCGCGCCGACCTGCGCCAGATGTTCGGCATGGTCTTGCAGGATACCTGGCTCTACAATGGGCCGATCCTGGAGAACATCCGCTACGGCCGCGCGAAAGCCACGGACGCGGAGGTTATTGCAGCGGCCAAGACCGCCCATGCCGACCATTTCATCCGCACCCTGCCGGACGGCTATAAAACGGTAATTAATGAAGAGTCCAGCAATATTTCCCAGGGCCAGATGCAGCTCCTGACGATCGCACGCGCCATCCTGGCGGACCCGCGTATCCTGATCCTGGATGAAGCTACGAGTTCCGTGGATACGCATACTGAGGTGTTGATCCAGAAGGCCATGGACATTTTGATGCAGGGCCGTACCAGCTTTATCATTGCTCACCGCCTGTCCACCATCCGCGACGCGGATTGGATCCTGGTGATGAACAACGGCGATATTGTGGAGCAGGGCAAGNNAAGGAAATTTAAGCTTTCAGGCTTACAGCCACGGATTGCACGGATTACCATGAAAAAAGCCGACCTGGTCAAAGGCTCGGCTTTTTGTTCAGTTCATTTCGGTTCTTTCAAACGGAAGCGTTGTATTTGCGCTCCTGCATGAACTCTCAATCGCCTGATTCGAAGTTGTTGCACACGAAGCGCACACGATTTGCATATGAAAAGGAAAGGCGACTCTTATATAGTTATATTGGATAAAAACGTGTTAAGAGGTTTTCAGCGATATNNTTCTATAATGAAAAACAAATAGTCCCTATCAAGCACCATGCCATCAGAATAATAAGAGTTAGATTTACGTTTTCTGGTTTGAATTTTGTAAATGCAACAATGGAAAAGGTCATAAAGCTTATTGGGAAAATCCCTAGTAATGGTATCCATCTTGAGAATTTCAAGCGAGACGATAGCCATT
>PMLN01000245.1:0-315 GCA_003158885.1 Anaerolineae bacterium | reverse complement strand
AAACCGCCAATACGACAGAAAACACGGGAATGATTATGAAATTAAGAGGGCCTCCCATGTCTCCAGTAATCAAAATCAATATTCCATACAGAATAATAGGCGTAGCCGTAAAAACAATTAAGCAAATAGCAGAAGCTATGATATGGGGGAAAATTCCAACTATGAATCCTTTCATCTAAATTTCCAGTGCTCTCTTTTTGCTGTATGCAATTGCAACTGTCAAGCTTTTATTTTTCATAACCAGAGAAAGGAAATAAACTCAGGCATCAGGGGTTGGTTACGGGTGCACAACACGCAATCACAAATGCTTTTCAT
>PMLN01000256.1 GCA_003158885.1 Anaerolineae bacterium | reverse complement strand
GGCTGGGGCGTGGGCGGGATCGAAGCCGAAGCGGTGATGCTCGGCCAGCCGATGGATATGCTCCTGCCGGATGTGATCGGCTTTAAGCTGCATGGCAAATTAAAAGACGGCGTGACGGCCACCGACCTGGTGCTGACCGTCACCCAAATGCTGCGCAAAAAAGGCGTGGTGGACAAGTTCGTCGAGTTCTTCGGGCCCGGCCTTAACTCGATGTCCCTGCCTGACCGCGCCACCATCGGCAACATGGCTCCCGAATACGGTGCGACGATGGGTTACTTCCCGGTGGACGCGGAAACACTGAGATACATGAAGTTGACCGGCCGTCCAACGGAAGTCATCGAACGCACCGAAGCTTATATGCGCGCACAAGGATTGTTCCGCGAGGCATCCACGCCCGAGCCTGAATTCACCGACACACTCGAACTCGATCTCGATTCGGTGGTGCCTTCGCTGGCGGGCCCCAAGCGGCCGCAGGACCGCGTGCCCATGGCAGAATTGAAAGAGACCTTCGAGAAAGCCCTGACTGCACCGGTCAAGGAACGAGGCTTCGAGTTAAAACCTGAAGCCTTGAAGGCCGAAGCGACTTTCGGGACCAACGGCGCGATAAAGCACGGCGCAGTGGTGATCGCCGCAATCACTTCCTGCACAAACACCTCCAACCCATCGGTATTACTCGCGGCGGGATTGGTGGCGAAGAAAGCGGTCGAAAAAGGACTGACCGTCCAACCGTATGTCAAGACATCCCTGGCGCCCGGCTCACGCGTGGTCACGGATTATTTGAACAAGGCGAACCTACTCGAACCGCTCGCCAAACTTGGATTCAATGTGGTGGCTTATGGATGCACAACCTGCATCGGCAACAGCGGGCCGCTTTCCAGCGAAGTCTCACGGGCGGTAACCAGCGGCGACCTGGTTGCGGCGGCCGTACTTTCGGGCAACCGCAACTTTGAAGGACGCGTCCATCCATTGGTCAAGGCGAACTTCCTAGCTTCACCGCCGCTGGTGGTGGCGTATGCCCTGGCCGGAACCGTTGATATTGACCTGAACCGTGAACCGCTCGGCACCGATCCAAACGGCCAGCCGGTTTATCTGGCGGACTTGTGGCCAAGCCAGAATGAAATCAACGCAGCCATCGCCTCCAGCGTGGATGTCGCCATGTTCAAGAACCGTTATTCCAGCGTGTTCGAAGGTTCGGATATGTGGAAGGCGATCAAGGTTTCCGGAGGCGATATTTACGAATGGGATGAAGCTTCAACTTATATCCATCACCCGCCTTATTTCCAATCCCTGACCCTGGATGTAAAACCGGTAAGCAATATCCAAGGGGCGCGCGTGCTGGGGCTCTTCGGCGACTCGATCACAACCGATCACATCTCCCCGGCCGGGAATATTGCAGTCGACTCTCCTGCCGGAAAGTTCCTGCAGGAGCACAATGTCCAGCCGAAGGATTTCAACCAATACGGCGCACGGCGCGGCAATGATCTCGTGATGGCACGCGGCACTTTTGCCAACATCCGCCTAAAGAACCTGCTCGTCACTCCAAAGGAAGGCAATTGGACAAAGCATTTTCCCGATGGCGCGGAGATGCCAATTTATGAGGCGGCGATGCTTTACAAACAAGCCGGAACTCCGACCCTTATCATTGCCGGCAAGGAATATGGAACCGGCTCCAGCCGAGACTGGGCTGCGAAAGGGCCCCTGCTGCAAGGCGTGCGCGCGGTGATCGCAGAATCCTTCGAGCGCATCCATCGTTCCAACCTGGTCGGCATGGGCATCCTGCCCTTGAAGTTCATGGATGGACAGAACGCGGAATCGCTCGGGCTGAAAGGCGACGAGGTTTTCGATATCAGCGGCTTGAGTGATACGATGAAGCCAAAGTCCGTTGTGAATGTGAAGGCCAGGAAAGCCGACGGCCAGGTTATCGAGTTCAAGGCCACGGCGTTATTGAACACCGACGTGGAAGTGAACTATTACCGCAACGGCGGCATATTGCATACGGTGTTGAGGAATTTGGTGAAGTAAAAAAAAACAAAAAGTGGAGACTGGAAAATCCGGTCTCCACTTTTCATGTCAATGTGTGACTACCCCCAGATCATACAACCCGGAATCTTTCAACACCCCATCATATACCAGCACAATCTCGTGGCCGGGAGCGCCGTTAAAAACAAAGATATTCTCCAACGCGCCGAGGTACCAAAGCTCACCCACTTCGGCATTGATCTCTTCCAGTAATTCACGCCGGACGGTATGATCGCTTTTTTCGCCAAACTCGATCCCACCACCCAGCGGGCGATAGAAGGTTTGTTTCTTAACCGGGTCATATCCTTCTGCGACAAGAATGCGATCCTTATGACGAAAGACACAGATGGCAATCGGGCGTATTTTGTCCTTCATATCCCTCCAAAAAAATAGAGCGAGAATTATCTCGCTCTATCGTGAAATTAATTGAGGCTGTTTTTGCAAATTAGCCTGCATGGACCACGGCCCCGTCCATGTGATGGTGACGGGGACGATCCTGCCTTTCAAATCTTCATCCGATTCAACAAACACCAGTTTATTGGTCGGCGTGCGGCCTTTCCAGCGGTTCTTTACTTTCTCCTCGAACAATACTTCCACGCTCCGGCCGAGATAATTCCGGTTGATCCCATCCACAATCTTTTCCTGCAATTCCTCCAACAGGCGGAAGCGGCGCATCTTCTCCTCGTCTGGAACATTATCATCCATGCGGCGCGTGGCAACGGTGCCTTCACGGGAGGAATAACGCGCCAAGTGAGCCACGTCCAGTTTGAGATCTGATAAGACGTGATAGGTTTCCATGAATTGCTCCTCGGTCTCCCCGGGAAAGCCGACGATGATATCGGTGGCGATGGAGCAATCCGGAATCTTTTTGCGGATCTTTTCGACGAGATCGCGATAGTCTTTTTGAGTATAGCCGCGCTTCATGTCAGCCAGCACTTGATCGTCACCCGCCTGAATGGGAACCTCGATATGCGGCATGACTTTGGGAAGCTCAGCAACCGTCTCCATCAACTCTTCCGTAAAATAATTCGGGTGCGAGGTGAGGAAGCGGATACGCTCAAGGCCCTCGACCTCGTGCACGATGCGAAGCAGAGCGGCAAGATTGGGGCCATCGGGCACATCCTTGCCATAACGATCCACGATCTGACCGAGGAGCGTGATCTCCTTGACGCCCTGGGAGGCAAGCGAACGAATCTCTGCGACGATA
This sequence comes from Anaerolineae bacterium, assembly GCA_003158885.1. GTDB lineage: Bacteria > Chloroflexota > Anaerolineae > Anaerolineales > Villigracilaceae > Fen-1038. The sequence continues at coordinate 13,091 of PMLN01000256.1, read as the reverse complement.
TCGCCAACAGGACGGCTGCGTTCGACGCCGCGCCGGAACGGGATGATGCAGAAGGTACAGGCGTGAGAACAGCCATAAACAACCGGCACATGTGCGCTGATCAGCTCGCCGCGCTCGTGCTGAGGCAGGATGAGACTCGCCCCGAGCGAAGTCAAAGGGTCGTCATCCAGCATGGCAAAGCGCCGCGTGGTCTCATCCGATTCGATGGTGCGGATCTCGCCCTGGCTCAAAAAGGAGACCAGCGGCCCGGGGTCGGAGGGTGGAGAGAAGACATCCACAAAGGGAAGTTTGGCGCGCAGTTTTTCCGCGCCGCGCACGCCGACCAGACAGCCCATCAAGTTGATGACGAGGTTCGGGTTCTTTTCTTTGAGCGGGCGCAATGAGGTCACGCGCCCAAGCGCCTTGTCCTCCGCGGACTGGCGTACCACGCAGGTATTCAAAACAATAACATCCGCTTCTTCGATGTTACCGGTAAAGGTGTAGCCCAAATGCTCCAGTGACGAACCGACCCGCTGCGAGTCGGCCACGTTCATCTGGCAGCCTTCGGTCCAGATATGGTATTTCATAGGGTAGGGATTATAATCGATTCGTTTCCCACAGGAGAATTGCAGTGTCAACTCTAATTCAAACAGAACAAACCACAACTCCATCAACAAATAAAAGGACAGCTTGGCGAATTATCAATATAGCAATAATTCTATTCGCTTTCTTTAGTCCTTGGCTCCGAAGGATCGATTATGGCGGCCCAGTTAGCCCGGGGTATCAAGATACATTCACTGGTTTTCAGGTAGTAGTGGAGATGGGGAAATTTTTTATAAGGACGTTATCGGAAATAAGTTTGTATGATGCCACAATGCCCCTTACTGCTTCTCTTCTTGTTCTTATAATACTAATAAGCATACCGCTCTATTGCGGCTTAAATCTTTTAGTAGTAATACCTAATATTACAACGAGACTTCATATTACAACGAGATTTCGGTTATTACAACGAGACTTTGCCTTTGCGATGTCTTGAGCCGCGGTGGTCGAGCTGAGAGCGGGTATGTTTGAGGTGAGAACGGTAGGCAGCATGATTCCGACACTGATGATAGCGCACGATGGCGGGAGCGTCGAACGAATGTTTGAATTCGTTTTCAACGACCTGTGCTGCCAATTGATGGGCTTGAGGCGTGGTGAGGGCAGGGCTTTTTTTTGGAATAGAAGACGTAGGCGCATCAAAAACAAATGGGCCAAAAAGGATTGCAACATGTGGTGGTGCCAGCCCTGCCAGGTGCGTGTTTCAAAATGATCCAACCCGGCTTCTCCCTTACCTTCTTCGAATGCAGTCTCCACTGGCCACCTCATCCCGACCATGCGGGTCAATTCCTGTTGGGAGCATTCTTTGGATGCGTTGCTCAAATAAAACTTGGTTTCCGTTTGCGAGCCGAGCGGGCGACGGAAGATCGCCCAACTACGCGGCCCAGGCAACCCGTCGCGCACCGGCGTCACGCGCACAAAGGCCAACTCGACCATGATGGGACCTTTGCTGCCCTCCTTGATCTTTCTCCGATGCCAAGCAGTTCGGGGTAACTGCATCGCGAGGGCACGCATTTCAATCGGTCGAGGAGCGCTCCGCCTTACGTGCGGATAAATACGCGGCCGTCCCGATACGCCAGGTCCCGGTGGTTCGATGGGTGGCGTGCGCAACCAGACGCGTGTGTCGGACGGCATCTCGGCCAAATACCACTTGCCCAAGGCATCGATTCCTTCCAAAAATGCGGGTATTTTGCCGTAACTTTCATCGCAGGCGACCCAGCGGAACGGAACAACGCCGCGCTGGGTTAGAGCGCTAATCATCTCCAAGCCCAACTCGGGTTCGGTGTGGAAGGTCAGCGTTGCGGGAATCCTGCAGGCTTTCCATCGCTTCCGCGACTCATCCACAAACCACTCGTCTGGCATATACAGTCGTTCATCCAAGAACGCGTAGCCGCGACGACTGGCATAGGCTAGGAAGACTCCCTCCTGGCAATTGGCGATCTTCCCCAGGTGCCCACAATATTGGTGAGCCACGCCCGCCGAGTTTCTACCTTCCTTGGGAAATCCACTACCATCCATAATCACGACTCCGTCGTCTTCACCCAACCAGGTGCTCACCAGACTTTGAGCATAGATTATCAGAGTCCCGGCCTCCCATTCTCCTTGTCCAATGAATTGCTGCATTCGCCGAATGGCATTCAGGTCCGGACCGACCAACTTCAGCACCATCGGTTCAATGGTCTTGCGTTCCAGATCCGACAATTGCCCGCAAAGATAAAGCCAAGACTCCTCGCGCTGCTCGCGGCGTTGAAACAGTGGCTGGAATTGCCGGTGAAAGATTTGCAATTCCTCTCTGGTCATCAGCATATCTTGTACGCTAAGCCGATCCGAAGGCTTGCGCCCGCTGGCTGGTGCTCGGCGCGAGGCACGGTATTTGATGTTTCTGCTTTTGCGACTCATGGCGATCTCCTTCTCTATTTATCAATCGCCAATGAGTGTAAATCTTAAAGTCTCGTTGTAATAACCGAAATCTCGTTGTAATATGAAGTCTCGTTGTAGTACTAATACCCGATTGATAGATAAGCCCAATTGGATTAGGCTGGAAGTAACTTTATTAGGAATTAGTGTAATAGGTTTATTGCTCACCATCTTGGTGTTTATAATTGCATTACAATTTTTATGGGGATATTGGCTCACGTGTATAGGATTAGTATCAGGTATTTTTTTGGAAATATTGACTTATCCATCAAGAAGGCGATCAAGCAAAAGGTAATCAAGAGAATTACCCACTTCAGCCTAAAAGAAGAGCGTCGGGAAAACTCCCGACGCTTCTTTCTTCTTTGTTCAAGCAGTTTGCTTCTTCAGCATCTCCAAATGCTGCTTGCGGAACTTGGCGACCTTGGGCGCAACCACCGCCTGGACGTGAGGCAGCCAGAACGCACCGCGGTAGAAATTGCTCGATCTTGCAGATCACGAACTTGCAACAACGTCTCGCAATTGCACATCAATAGCACATATGTGGTTTACAAGCCATTCTTCTAGGGCCTGTTCCAATGCCATAACTTCAACCATAGTCGCCCCTTCTTGTTCTACCCAGCCTTTGATTTCAGATAACTTGGCCCGAAATTCATCATGTGCCGCACGATTCGCAGCTTGGGCAGGACAGTGGTATTGTGTCATGCAAGCTTCTTCGCGAGCAAAATGAGTTTCTGTATATTGCGCAAAAAAACTAATAGCGCTTTGAATAGCATCCTGCCCCTTCCGGTTGATCACAGCATTGTCGAACTCGTTGAACCGACGTATCCATTCTTTGTGTTGCTCATCGATCTCCGACAAGCCAGTCGTCATTTTTTTATAAACCCATTTTATGGTCATATCGTCTTCTCCTTTGGTTAATCGGTGTCACCATGCCGCCCAACAATGTGTTTGGCCGCCATTTGACGATCTAACAGCTTATAGGCCATCAAAGATTAATCGTATCTTCTCAAAAATTAGGGGTTGGCAAGCGACCAGGAACGGCCCAAGTTGAGTTCGCGGGCGGCTTGTTGGATCAATACGGGCAAGGGTGGAATCGCGTTCTTCTTCAAGATGTGATCTTGAATGTATTCATAGAAACTGACCTTTTTATTGAGATGATACGAGGATAAGTACAGTTTGACTCCATTTCTGTCATTTTTATTTCTACGGGACTTGGAGAACTTTGTTCTGTCTAAATTTGACATAATTTGTCCAGTTTACCCCCACCCCTGGTTTTTGTCAATGAAAGGTATCAACCTCGGGGCAAGCCCCGAACCCTTTCTTCCGCCGCAAGCGGCGGGGTATTGAACCCGAAAGGGAATAAAATAATGAGATTCGACATTCAAGAATTGGGAACCGGTTGATGCGGTGTGAGCCGTAAACAAAAGAGCGCAGAGAATTCTCTGCGCTCTCACATTCTTAGGCAGGCTGTTTCTTCAGCATCTCCAAATGATTCTTACGGAACTTGGCGACCTTGGGCGCGACCACGGCCTGACAATATGGTTGATTTTGATTGTTGGCAAAGTATTCCTGATGATAATCTTCGGCGCGATAGAAGCCGTTGAGCTTGGATACTTCGGTCACGATGGGCTTTTCCCAAATGTGCTGGTCGTTCAGTTCCTTGACGGTTTCCTCGGCAATCTTTTTCTGCTCCTCGTCATGATAGAAGATAGCTGAACGATATTGAGCGCCCACATCCGCGCCCTGGCGATTCATCGTGGTCGGATCATGAATGGCGAAGAAGACGTTTAGGATATCCTTGTATGAAACAATCTGCGGATCGAACGTGACTTGCGTCACCTCAGCATGTCCCGTCGTGCCGGTGCAGACTTCCCGATAAGTTGGATTGGCTTTTGTTCCGCCCGCATAACCGGATTCGACCGAATTAACACCTTTAACATCATCGAAAACGGCTTCGAGACACCAGAAGCATCCCCCAGCCAGCGTCGCAGTTTGAAGATTATTGTCCATGATAATTTCTCCTTCTAAAATAGATTTACAGGCCTGTTCGCTGTATGTGACGATGCGAGGTGATGAAATATTATTAACTTGCGTTTAGAGTTCGTCAAAAGACTAGCCGCGGATTTCGCGAATTTACACGAATTGTTTTAAAATCTGTACTCATCAGGTAACGGTTGAACAATCCTTGCCACCGCGACTTGCGAAATTTGCTCTGCGTTGGCCGGGTGACAGGGAAACAAGGGTGTTTAGGCTTTTCCTGACTAGTACAAATTGTTTTAAAATCCGTGAAATCCGCGGCAAAAAAGATAGACACACGGCGTTTCAAAGATCAACTCTAACCCCAAAGTTGTTAAGGGATGGTTATAAAAAATATAGGGGCAACGCAACGCCCTGCGCCCTTTCAGGGTGCGTCGCCCCTACGGATTACGATTTATCTTTCTATGCGCCCGTCGGGAGTCTTTCGCTGATAACCAAATTGACAATGGGCAATGCTGTCAGCTCCAAGCGCGATAAATCAATAAACTTGCCAGCATCTTCGATTTCGATACCAATGGCATGGTTGTTCTTATCGTAATCAACTACCACACCAGGCGAAACTTCTTCCGACTCCACGCTTATGCCGTTCGAGAGTTTGATATAAAGCATATCTGTATCTTGATGATATTCAAAGTTCATTCTAATCTCCTATGGTTTGAAACCACGATCAGGAAAAGCGTTATGAACTGTTTCTCCGTCCGCCTCGGTAACAACTCGAAGATATTTGCTAAGTTCAGGGATGAAAGCCCAATGACGGATGCGACCGTTCTCTTGAACTTCTTTGCGGACAGGCCTGGCAATCACTTGCATGATCCACTCTTCTTTGAGATAGGGGCGGCGGGACATGACGCTGGTCTTGAAGTATTCTGTTGTCTTCACCGCTTATCCTTGAATTATACGCTTGGCTCGGGAACCGCAGCGCGCGTCAACACAATATCGCCGTCGGGAGTTGTGTCCACAAGAACCGCATCGCCATCCGTGAATTCACCGGAGAGCAATTTGTCGGAGAGCGGGTCTTCGACCCTCTGCTGGATGACGCGGCGTAGGGGACGCGCACCGAACTCATTGTCATAGCCTTCCTCTGCAAAAGCCGCCAGCGCCGCGGGAGTGGCCGTCAGCGTGAGGTTATGCTCCTTGATGCGTTCCGCCACTTTGTCGAGTTCGAGCGAGACGATCTTCTCGATGTCGGCCTTGTTCAGCGCGCGGAAGATAATGATGCTATCGAGTCGATTCAGAAATTCCGGCCGGAAGACCTTCTTCAGTGACTCCGTCAACTTCTTGCGCATGTCTTCGTAGGATTGACGTTCCTCGGTCTCTTCATCGCGCTTCAAGGCAAAGCCGAGAGCCGTGCCTTTCTTGATCACATCCGCACCGATATTGGAGGTCATCACAATGATGGCGTTGCGGAAATCCACCTTGCGGCCCTTGGCATCCGAGAGATGGCCTTCNNGCCTTTTCGATCTCATCGAAGACGACAATCGAATACGGGCGGCGGCGCAGCGCTTCGGTAAGCTGACCCGCATCTTCATAACCGACATAACCGGGAGGCGCACCGACCAGACGGGAAGCCGTATGGCGTTCCATAAACTCAGACATATCCAACTGCAAGGCCGCGTCTTCACTTCCAAACATGAACTTGGCCAATGTTTTGGTGAGTTCTGTTTTTCCAACACCGGTCGGGCCAAGGAAGACGAATGAACCAATCGGACGCTTCGGATCCTTCAAGCCTGCACGAGCGCGACGCACGGCGCGTGAGATGGCTCCGATCGCTTCATCCTGCCCAATGATGGATTTCTTTAGTTCATCTTCCATCTTGAGCAAACGCTGCGATTCTGCCTCCGCCAATTGCATCAGCGGAACGCCGGTCCACATCGAAACGACTTCGGCGATATCTTCGGCGGTAACCACGGGGCTGTTGGCGCGATCCCAACCGGAGCGCAATTTTTCGATTTGTGAGCCTAATTCGGTCTCGCGGTCTTCCCATTCTTTGATATCTTCGGCATTGCCTTCTTCCTGTGCGAGTGAACGGTTTTGGCGCGCGGCCCGTAATTGACCAAATAAATCCTTGGCATGTTTCGCCGCGGGACTCTTATACATGCGCACACGCGAAGACGCTTCGTCAATCAGGTCAATGGCTTTATCGGGCAGGAAGCGTTCGGTCACATAGCGGGAGGAAAGGTGGGTGGCTGCCACGAGGGCTTCATCCGAGATCACGAGATGATGATGTTCCTCGTAGGCGCCGCGAACGCCCTTGAGAATTTCGATCGTTTCCGTTTCAGAGGGTTCATCCACCTGCACGGGTTGGAAGCGGCGCTCGAGGGCGGCATCCTGTTCGATGTGTTTGCGATATTCATCCAGCGTGGTGGCGCCGATGACCTGCAATTCGCCGCGCGATAAGGCAGGCTTCAGGATATTGGCGGCATCCACAGAAGAGCCGGCCGCGCCTGCGCCGACCAGCATGTGGACTTCATCAATAAATAGAATCGAGCCGGACTGTTTCAACTCATCAATGACGCGCTTGAGACGTTCCTCGAACTGGCCGCGATACATGGTGCCGGCCACCAACGAGCCGACATCCAATTGAAGCACGCGTTTGTTCATCAACGGGGCGGGCACATCACCATCAACTATGCGCTGGGCAAGGCCTTCCACGATGGCGGTCTTGCCCACACCGGGTTCGCCGATCAGGGCGGGGTTATTCTTTGTGCGGCGCGCCAGGATTTGAATGACGCGTTCGATTTCCATCTGGCGGCCAACGACCGGGTCGAGTTTCTTTTCCTCAGCCATGGTGGTGAGGTCAACCGCCAATTGATCCACGAGCGGAGTCTTTGGCCCGGAAGTCGGAGCACGCCCGGGTTGGGGCGAACCGGCCGGGGCCGGGGAAGAGGCGGTTTCATTGAGCACGCGGCGAGTCTGCCGCCGGATTTGATCGGCCGTTACGCCGAGCCGGCGAAGCACTTCCATGGCAGGGCCTTCGACGCGCACCAAGCCGAGCAGGATATGTTCGGTGCCAATGTAATGATGACCGAGGTGCGCGGCCTCGTCAATTGCATATTCAAGGACTTGCTGGGTATCACCGGCCAGTTCAAGCCTGGCACTGACCGCGTGACCTTCCATCGAGACGCGTCCGACCATTTCGCGCACGCGGCTCGATTCCAATCCGAGTTCGCGCAGGACGCGTCCGGCAACGCCTCCATCCTCTTCGATTAATCCGAGTAAAAGATGTTCGGTGCCGATGTTTTCCTGACGCGACCGTTCGGCCTCCTGATGTGCGAGGCTTAACACCCGTCTTGCACGCTGGGTAAAGCGTTCCATGCCAGCCATAAGTTATTCTCCAAATCTCCAATCCGACAAGAACTATCAGGAATGATTGTACCAAAAAGCAAGGGGAGTTTGTGTAGGAGAAAGATTAGAAATTCCTTACGAGGTATAAACAGGTTGGTAAAGCAGGCCGTTTTAAAGGATTGTGGTTTGAAAATTCTGATTTGGGAGTCGGAAATCGTAATAAGGGGGAAGGGGAAAAGGGAAAAGGGGATTGGAAATGGGAAAATCGGGAATCGTTATTCGAGAATCGGGGATCGTGAAGGGAGGTGATTTGACCGAAGACGGAGGACGGCGGGAAGGTCCATGGAGGATGCGGAATGGAGAACGGAAAAATTTTATGCTTCACGACTTGCAGATATCGGGTTTCGATCAGCGATTATCGCCATCGCCTCGAATTTTGCCGCGCGCCTGGCGATCCAGCAGTTTGGCGAGGTTGTATTCGGCAATCTCATCGAGGGACAGGCCCAGTTCGGTGGCGGTTTGGGAAAGATACCAGAGCACATCGCCAAGTTCGGCTTTGAGGGCCTCACGGGTCTCATCGCTGATGATGCCGTCCTTATCGCGGAAGACCTTCTTGATCTTGCCCGCCACCTCGCCGGCTTCATTGGTCAGACCAAGCGTGGGATAGATGACGCCATGCCCGATGACGGGATATTTGGCGGTGGCGCGGGATTTGGTTTGATATTCGGTGAAGTTCATGATGGAATGCTTTCTAGATTGATTTCAAAAATACCTGTTTCATCATTGTCAAGGTTGATATTCTTTCGTAGTGACTCTGAATATTCATTGGCTTTTTCGTAAGTGGAAAAGGCGCTTATTTCGGCAGGAATTCCACTACGGACTTCTACTACAACCCAATACAATTTGCTTGTTATTGTGTTAGACATTCAAATCTCCTATTCTTTGGTGCCAACTGAAGACATCCGAATATTCTAAAAATGTGCATGTGCACACCTCAGCTTTTGCCTATTCCACCAAGGCACGGATATTTTCCAAGGGGCTTTGTAAAACCAAATCACAGCCGGGCCAAACCGCGTCCGCGCCCGCCTGCCTTGACCTTGCGACAGCCTCCCGTACATCAGACACCGATCCCAAACTGAGGGTCGCCACAGGATCGATATTCCCGAACAGGAGAGTTTTGGCTCCAAGGACGGCACGCGAGGCGGCGAGGTCATTCGTTTGATCCACCGAGATCGCCTCTGCGCCGATTTCCGCGATCAGCGGCATCGAAGCATTTGTGTTCCCACAGATGGAACACACGCGCGGCCTGGGAAGACCTGCGATCAAATCCTTTAAAGCAGGCAGGACAAATTGCTCGAAGCGGGCAGGCCCGATAAAGGCGGGAGAACCACCCATATCATGCACCGTCAAGAAATCCGCACCCGCGCTGTGATAGGCCTGACCCACTTGTGAAAGGAGGGCAGATAATTGTTCGAGCGAATTATGAACCGTTTCAGGCTGGCGCTTCATTTCGACGAACAAGACGGCAGGCTCAACCAAGAGGGTCATCAGCGTGAAAGGCCCCGGCAGCCATGCGCCGATCACGGCTTGATGGCCGATATCTTCCTTCAAGATCCGAATGGCATCGCAGACAAGGGAGAGGCGTCCGCGCTTTAAAAGATCCAAGCCCTCAATCTGTATTTCTTTTGCGGACTGAAATACCGCCCTTTTGATAGTTGGAAATTCATAGTGTGCGTTCCGGCGATAATCAATTTCCGCCCCCAGCGCTTCGGCTTCGACATATAAATCCAGCGGCACAACGGCGGATGGGAATCCGGTCAACTTATAGGCGCTGGCCGCGGCCTTGGCCATCTTCCTTGCATCTTGATAAACCTCGTGAAAGACCAGACCTTCACTCTCCAGTCCCGCCGAGGTCACATGGATCAAGCCGGAGAAACAAGGTGGACGTTCAATATGTCGGCCATTCAGGAGGGCAAGGATATCATCACGCAGATTCGGCATGTTTATCAAACACAAAGGTCACGCGGGTTCGTCCCATGGCGCCCTTTGTGTTCTCCGTATCAGAGAGAGGCAACCGCCTTTACAATAGCAGCAACATGTTCAGGCGTCGAACCGCAGCAACCGCCCACGACGCGCGCGCCCAGACCCACATATTTCTTTACATAGGCGGCCATGTCCGCGGGGGTCATATCGTAAACGCCTTGTTCCGTTTTGACATCCATGTGCGGAACGCCTGCATTGGGTTTGGCCCATAGGCCAAAGCCCGGTATCGTCTCGCCATATTCTTTAAGGATGGCTTCCATGTTTTCAAGCGTTGTGCCGCAATTCGCACCCACGAGTGCGGCGCCCAGCTCCTTATATTTCTTCGCCACATCCTTTGGCTTGACGCCCATCATCGTCCGGACGCCGCGATCATAAGAGAACGAAACTACGATCGGCAGATCGGTCACCGAGCGCGCACCGTTGAACGCCGCGTCGGTCTCGTCCATAGCGAACATCGTTTCGATGACCAGAAAGTCCACGCCGCCATCGGAGAGCGCTTTAGCCTGTTCGGCAAACGTTTCAAAGGCCTGCTCCGCAGTCATGGGGCCGTAAGGTTTCATGATCGAACCGGTCGGCCCCATCGAACCCGCGATCAGCACATCGGAGCGGGAGGAAGCAGCCTTGCGAGCCAATTCCGCAGCGCGTGTATTGACTTCCGGAGCGCGACCCTGATATTTTGAATCCTTCATCCGCAGGCGTGTGCCGCCAAAGGTGCAGGTCAGAATGATATCCGAACCCGCTTCGACGAACAAGCTCTCGAGTTTGAGCAGGAGATCGGGCTGGTCAATCACCAAATCTTCCGGCGCGCGGCCGGGCTTCAAGCCCATCTTCTGCAAGTTGGTGCCGGTGGCCCCGTCCGCAACCAACACCTGCCCCTGATCGAGTCTTTCCAAAAATCTATTCATTTTCTCTCCTGACGGCACAAAATATCCGAAATTTCCTTAATTGGGACGCTGATGAACGCTGAAAACGCAGAATTAAGGTTTATTCCGAGCCAGCCACCATTCTTTTCTATTGTTATCGAATGAACGGCGCTTGGTTTCCGGCTTTGGGCCAAAGTTCAGTAATAAACCAACTTCATAAGGTGTCGCCTTCAAATAATTCAACAACTGTGCTTCGTGTTCATTTACCAAAGATTTTACTGCATAATAAATTTTGATTGGAAATTCATGATGGACTTTCAACCCTCGCTGTTTCAATTCAATCATGATAGCTTTAGCGCAAACGTTTTCCAAAAAGCCGTAACCCAGGGCGGAATAGACGGCATAAAATGCACCAATAATCTGCTCGGTCAGCTCTGAGTGCTTATAAAGCGGTGCGCTGTAGATCGATTTCTTATCCATCGTTTTTTCCAAATCATCCATCAGCGGCATCAGCGTTTTTCAGCGTCCAATTTTCTGGCTATTTTTTCATAAAATTCTTCGCAAGCGGATCCGCTTCGCGATTTGGAATCAAATGTGCAATGTGCGGGAACGGCTCGCTCATGTGCGGGAGACTGGTCGCCATCATGAACTGATTTTGGAACTCAGGGTCGGTGGGAAGCTCGAACCGTTCCACGCGCCGCGTGACCGTTTCGATCTCCCTGCGCTTCTCGATGTTCAACAAGGCAATGCGCGCACCGTCGCCGGCGGCGTTGCCCACCGCATACACATTCTCCAGGGGACAATCTGGGATCAAACCGATCAGCATGGCCATTTCCTTATCAATATAACTTCCAAAGCCGCCTGCCAAAATGATTTTATCAGGAGATTGCAAACCCGTGCGCTTAAGCAGGGTGCGCGCGGCGGTGAACAAGGCGGCTTTCGCCAACTGGATTTGTCTCACATCCTGCTGCGTAATGGGGATGTCCCTTCCAATGGATGTCTCATCCGACCAGGCGATTACATATTCCAAGCCGTTTGCGCCCTCGCGGATCCGGGGGGACTCAAGCCCGCGCTTGAACCTGCCGCGCGAATCGATGATGCCCACACGGAAAATTTCCGCGACGGCATCTATAATGGCCGAACCGCAAATCCCCTTGACGTGGCCCTTGAAATCCGCATGGTCGGTGTTCCAGCCTTCAACGCCGATAACTTTATATTTGGGTTCGAGGGTCTTCTCATCAATGTGGACACGCTCCATGGCGCCCGGCGCGGCGCGCATTCCATATTCGACGTGCGCGCCTTCGAGCGCGGGGCCGGTGGGCGTGGAGGTGCAAACCAGGCGGCTGCGGTTGCCCAACACCAATTCGGCATTCGTCCCCACATCAATGATCAACCAATTTTCATCCTGCTTGTAAGGCTCTTCCGCAAGGATCACCCCGCTGGTATCCGCACCGATGAAGGAAGCGATGGTCGGTAAAACATGAATGTTGCCGGACGCGTTGATATGCAAGCCAAGCTCGCGCGCTTTGATATCCAACGAATGATGGATGGCCGGGACGAAGGGTGCGCGTCCCAAATCCTTGGGCGGCAGGTTCAACACGAGATGATGCATGGTGGAATTCCCCACCAAGACCATTTCCAAAATATTCTCGATTTTGATCTTTGCTTTTCTAGCGGCAAGCTTTAATAATTTGTTGAGGACATCAATGACGGCTTGGTGTAATTTCTCCAGACCGTCCTTGTGCTCGATCGTATACTGAATGCGCGACATGATGTCTTCGCCATATACGATCTGCGGATTCATCTCCGATTCCGCGGCGAGAATTTCGCCGGTGCGGAGATCGCAGAGATACAAAGCGATGGTGGTCGAGCCGATATCCACCGCCGCNNCACATGTAATCAATTTTGAGATCGGACCATTTGGGCAGATTTTCCTCGCCGCGGCGGATCAGTCCCATGGAAGCTTCGAGTCCCTTGGCCAGCCGTTCCCAATCCGCGAAGGGATGTTCGAGGTTGGGCGGCATCATCGTCACCAGGTATTTGCGAATGGACGGTTTAATCTCGATGGCGCGCTGGCGGGCGCTCTTGCGGATAATCTGTTTATTGCCGCGGCTTTCCTCGGGAACATTGATCAGCACATCCCCAAGCACCTTGCATTGGCAGGAGAGCCGCACGCACCCGACCTCCCAGCCCCTGGTTTTGAACAGGTTCGGGCGGCGGTCAAAATACGCCTGTTCGGCGGCCTCGACAGGAGATAGATTCTCGCGCTTCGATTCGATCCCATATCTTTCGAAGCGGCCCTCCTCAACCAACACCATACACTTGCCGCAGGTGGCATTTTCCGCGCAGATCGATTCGATCTCGACACCC
>PMLN01000387.1:4576-5281 GCA_003158885.1 Anaerolineae bacterium | reverse complement strand
CGGGACATCCACCTCCGCGCCCAAGGTGGCCTGTGCAATATTGATATCGAGATTTAAAAGAATATCATTCTCGCGGCGCTTGAAGAACTGATGCGGCTGGACATCCAGGACCAGGAACAAGCTTCCATTCGGTCCGCCATAGAGGCCGGGGCCGCCCTCGCCTGCCAATCGAATCTGTGTACCACTATCCACGCCGGCAGGGATTTGCACCTTCTTGGTCACGCGCTTGCGTTCCAGCCCGCCGCCGCGGCAAATGCGGCACGGGGATGAAATCACTTCACCGCGTCCGCCGCAGGTCGGGCAGACCGCGGTCTGCATCATCTGGCCCAGGATCGTTTGATGCACCTGGCGCACTTCGCCCTGACCATTGCAGGTGGAACAACGCGCCGGAGATGTGCCCGGCTCCGCGCCGGAGCCATTACAGCGCGAACAGGTTTCATCGCGCTCGAACTCGATNNGACCGACATTTGCAGGTCGCGTCCCCGCCGTGGAGTGCGGCGCGAACGGCGGCTGCCGGTGGAAAAACCAAATTGTCCGAAAAGCTCATCGAAGATATCGGCAAAGTCCACGGTGTAATCGTGGAAGCCGCCCATATTGCCGAGGCCTTCCTTGCCGAAGCGGTCATAACGGGCACGCTTATCGGCATCCGAGAGAACGCCATAGGCTTCGTTGATTTCCTTGAATTTTTCCTCGGCATCCGGTTCC
>PMLN01000387.1:0-4517 GCA_003158885.1 Anaerolineae bacterium | reverse complement strand
ACAGGTCTAATCCATCGGACTTATCAGACCTGTAAGAACAATTGGACTTGTTGGACTTTTAGACTATTCCTTCACTTCTCCATCCACCACATCCGGTCCTGCATTGGATGGACCATTGGATGGATCCGATTGATGCGACTCGCCGCCGGGCGCATTGGGTTGTTGATAAACACTCGCGCCAATCTTTTGAACGGCTTCTCCCAGAGCTTCCGTCGCAGACTTGATGACGGCCACATCATCATTTTGAGTTTTACTGCGCACCTCGGCGATCTTCTTCTCGATGTCGGATTTCACATCGGCAGGAACCTTGTCGCCGAATTCCTTCAAGGCTTTCTCGGCGGCATAGGCCGTATTATCGGCCTGGTTGCGCACTTCGATCAACTCCTTGCGTTTGCGGTCCTCATCTGCATGAGATTCCGCATCCTGCCTCATACGCTCCACTTCGGAGTCGGAGAGACCCGACGAAGCCGTAATGGTAATATGCTGGGTGCGTCCCGTGGCCTTATCCTTGGCAGTGACTTTGAGAATACCGTTCGCATCAATATCAAAGGTAACTTCGACTTGAGGAACGCCGCGCGGCGCAGGCGGAATTCCATCAAGGCTGAATTTGCCAAGCGACTTATTGTCGGCTGCCATCGGGCGTTCACCTTGAAGGACGTGGATCTCGACCTGAGTTTGATTATCCGATGCCGTGGAAAAGGTCTGACTGCGGCGCGTGGGAATGGTGGTGTTGCGTTCGATCTGCGGCGTGGCCACCGCGCCCAAAGTCTCAATGGAAAGCGTAAGCGGTGTCACGTCGAGCAATAGAATATCCTTGACCTCGCCGCCCAGCACGCCCGCCTGGATCGCCGCGCCCACTGCAACCACTTCATCCGGGTTAACGCCCTTATGCGGTTCCTTGCCGAAGAAGGCACGCACACGATCCTGAACCGCAGGCATGCGCGTCATGCCGCCGACCATCACCACTTCATTGATCTGGCCGGCGTTGAGGCTCGCATCCGCCAGCGCCTGCTTGAGCGGCGCAATGGTGCGGTCCACAAGATCGGCAGTCAGTTGTTCCAGCTTGGACCGCGTCAGCGTGGTGACCAAATGCTTCGGGCCGCCGGCATCGGCGGTAATATACGGCAGGTTGATCTCGGTTTGCATCATGGTCGAGAGTTCGATCTTGGCCTTCTCGGAGGCCTCCTTCAAACGTTGAAGCGCCTGCCGGTCGCCGCGCAAATCAATCCCATTATCCTTTTGGAATTGATCGGCAAGATAATCCATGATGCGTTGATCGAAGTCATCGCCGCCCAGGAACGTATCACCGCTGGTTGAACGGACCTGGAAGACGCCGTCGCCTACATCGAGGATGGAAATATCGAACGTGCCGCCGCCCAAATCGTACACCGCAATCACTTCGTTCTTCTTTTTATCCAGGCCATAGGCAAGCGATGAAGCGGTCGGTTCGTTAATGATCCGTAAAACTTCAAGTCCGGCGATCTTGCCCGCATCCTTGGTGGCGTTGCGCTGCGCATCGTTGAAATAGGCAGGCACAGTAATTACAGCTTGTGTGATCGTCTCGCCGAGATAGGCTTCGCAATCCGCTTTGATCTTGGCAAGGATCATGGCCGAGACCTCCGGAGGGCTGTAATCCTTGCCGTCCAGCTTGACGCGCACATCCCCATTCGAGGCTTCCGCAACTTCATACGGCACGCGCTTCTTCGTGCGTTCCACTTCGGCATCATCCGACTTGCGTCCCATAAAACGCTTGATCGAGAAGACGGTGTTCTGGGCGTTGATGATGGCCTGGTTGCGCGCCACACGTCCCACGAGGCGCTCATGATTTTTATTAACCGCCACGACCGAGGGCACCAGACGCTCGCCTTCGGATGAGGGGATCACAACCGGCTCGCCGCCCTGCATCACTGCCGCGACGGAGTTGGTCGTTCCCAGATCAATACCAATGATTTTTCCCATGAAATAATTTCTCCTTTGATTTTCCGTATGGGCGCAGCAGGATGATCCAAAATGCCAAACCTTAACGCTGCACTCCCATCATTTCTTATTGGGCGACTCTCACCATAGCGGGTCGAACGACTCTCTCGCCCAACATGTACCCATTTTGCACGACCGCGATCACATGCCCGCTTTCAACCGTTTCATTTGGTTCATGCGAAATCGCTTCGTGAAAATTCGGATCGAACAACTGCCCTTCCGCATCGATGCGCGTCACGCCTTCCGATTCAAGAATGGACTGTAGCTTCTTGTGAATCAGTTCGATGCCATCCATCCACGAACCAGCATCTGCCGGGCGATTTTGCAAAGCGCGTTCCAGATCATCCAACACCGGCAGGAACTTCTTGATGATATCGCTCTTCATCACAGACTTCATCAATTCCTGATCACGCTGAACACGGCTCTTGTAATTAACAAAGTCGGCCTGGGCGCGCTGCCAGCCATCAAGATGCTCCGCGACTTTGGCCTCGGCCTCTTCGAGACGTTTCATGACCTCTTCAAGTTCGATCCTGGTCTGCTCGCCGTTTTCAGGTTTCTCCTGCACGGCCTCAGCCCCGGTTTCTTTAACTTCTTCCTCTACTTCATGTTTGTGATGCTTTTTCTCTGGCATGATCTCACTCTCATTATTGAATAATGGAAATTCGATATTCGACAAACAAGTTTCGAATATCTTTTCTTATTCACCCGCGATCCGGTCATTGACCAGGCCGCTAAGTAAGCCGGCCACATACCGCACCGTTGGGATCGTGCGCGCATAGGACATACGCATCGGGCCAAGCACCCCCAGGGTACCTGTGGCAAATCCCGGCACGCCGTAACGCGCCAGAACCATGGAACACTGGCGCAATTCTTCCCATTCGCCCTCGCCTCCGATCAACACCTGCAAGCCTCCAACAGCGCTATTGGTGGTCGTGCGCGCCAATAAATCCTGGAGAGAGGAATGTTCCTCAAAGAGACGCAGGGCGCGGCGGGCCTCATCGGACTCCGCAAATTCAGGCTCGGATAAAACATTGGTCAAGCCATCGGTATACACTTCGCCGGATATGCTTTCGGCGGTACGGTGCAACTCTCGAATGATGAGGAACAGGATATCCTGATCCAGGGCGTCGAAGCGAGCCGAAGCAGAGGCAATCTCATCAGCCACGCGTCCCGTCAAAAGACCGTTAAGACGCGCCGCCGTCCGGCTAAGTTTTTCCTGTGTCACCGGTTCAGCCAATGTTAAGAGCTGCTGGGAAACTTCACCGCCGATCAGCACCAACACCATCAACACCTGACGTCCCTGTGTGGAGATCAATTCCACGTGTTGAAAACGCGCGCGGTCGGCACGCGGCGCAGTGACCACCGAGGCCCCCTGCGATTGATGCGCCAGGACCGAGGCGGCCAGGTGCATCCACTGATCCACGTCGGCCCTCACCTGATGGAATTGATGCGAAATGGTGTGCTGCACTGCTTTTGGCAATTCGGCCTGGTTTATCATCTGACCGACAAAGAACCGATAACCTTCCTCCGTTGGAACGCGCCCGGCGGAAGTATGCGGCTGGCGAAGGTAACCCAACTCGGTCAACGCCGACATCTCGTTGCGAATGGTGGCGGAGGAGAGATCGAGATGGTAATGCTCAACCAGCCGCTTTGAGCCTACCGGCTGGGCGGAATCAATATAATCACGGATAATGATGAGCAGAAGGTTCTTTTGACGTTCAGATAGTTCAGGCATGGTTTATATACTTGGGATTCACTCAAAGGAAAGTTTCTCCCACAAGTGTTGAATCATAACATGCGGGTAATGAGAGCGTCAATAAGAGGAGTGTAAGAAAATAAAAAGCGGCAGGTTTCTGCCGCCTTACAGCCTGAAAGTTTCCTAAGGGGAACCGATGGGGCGCCAAACAGGATCAAAATCCACGCCTGGGTCCGCGGTAACGCGGGTCCGATTCTCCCCGGAGACCGTTTCATAGAAAATATCATAGTTGGAGTCCCCACTGAGGCCTTCAAAGAGCACCCAGAGGCCATCCGATGAAAAATGCACATTTTCCACAGGCCAGGGATCGAAATTCAACTTATAGGTCGAATCGGTGTTGCGCTTTTCGTATGGAATCGCCATCACCCAGGGCTTGGTAAAGCCACTGGAAATCCGCTCATTGAATAAAATCACCTGGCCATCCAACGACCATTCGGGCGAATAATCCGAAAGCGATGGACCGCTGCGCACCACTTGCTGTGGGGATTGACCCGTATCCGTCATCACCCATATTTGATAGGCGCCGAAACGACTTTCCGCATATGCAATCTGATTGCTGAACGGCGACCAGGCGGGCTGGCGCGTATCAATATCGGAAGGCGTGTTCGTGAGGTGTGTAACGGATTGATCTACAAGATCAATGGTGTATATCTGCATATGTCCATCACGCAGGGAAGTGAATGCAATCCGTTTGCCATCCGGCGACCAGGCGGGATCCAAATCCCCGCCGGGAGCCGTTGGCAGCGGTGTGAGATTGCTACCATCGGCATTGACAATATAAAGC
>PMLN01000004.1 GCA_003158885.1 Anaerolineae bacterium | reverse complement strand
TTGCCGAAGAGCAGATGAAGATGGATATCCTAAGCTAATTACCACCTCTTCCAAACGAGCATCATCTGAACCAGGTTCCCTACGAAAGAAAAAGTCAACTTCACGATGCGAGAAATCACGAATTATGACCTGATTTTTATCGGCCGCAATTTCCGCTTGTCCGGCATTACCCAAAACATCCAGGCACCTTTGGCGGATAAATGAGGCCTGGAGCAGATTTTCATCAGCACGATCGGTTCTCTCATAAGCCATTCCCTCGACTCCATTTGGATTGGGATGCACTTGATGGAATCGTTGCAATACCTCTGCTTCAACCCCTTCACAGATAAATTTAGGGAACAGCCCCCTTTCTAAGTGCCCGAGATGATAATTTGATTCGGTACTGAATACAATATCCGCAATTTTATGGGTATATGACCAGTTCACACAAATGTACCACTACTGCAGGTGTTTGTAGCAGACGAACCAGTTGCAAGGCAAGCATTTCCAGTTGGCGTATTACCACCCGTGCAATTTGATCCAGGTGCTACCCCATACATATCGCCAGCGTAGCAACCTGTTACACCAGTGAGCAAATCACCATAATTACAACTATTCCAAGGGTATTTTCCAGTGGTGCACGTTCCCAGTGGGCGAGTCCCGTCCACGGCAAGATTCGATAAATCCAAAACTTGCGGAGGTACGTACTTTCGGCGATCTTCTTTGGAAATCATGATTGCGTTCTCCTTTTCGTTAGAGGACTTTTGTATATTATACCATAAAGCTTAAATTATCTTTTTCTCGACAGAGGAAACAAGCCCAGCTTTTCCGCCTGATCGCAAAAGTAATAAGGAACATTTAATTTGGCCGTTCCACTATAATTATGGGCGACACAACTTCCCTGACATATATCACGATGAAGGCATTGTCCACAAATTCCTTCCAGCTGAAATGGAATCTGCTCGCGCAGGAGGGCTATCTTCGGGCTGGAACACCAGACCTCGCGCAAATCATCACGCTCCATATGACCATAGATCAATTCTGGAACGGTTGAACCTATACCACACAATGCGACTTCACCAGTAGACAACATGCCCAGGATATTCCTGACTGCGCACCTTCCCAAATCGCCATCCAAGAATTTATGAAGCGGATAAAAGGCAAAGGGGATATCAAAAAATAGACCCATCCGACCTGGCGGAATAAGTTCATCTTCAAGGTGATGGAACAACCGGATAAGTTCAGGAACAGTTAAACCTTGATCTGCACCAAATTTATCACCGCGTCCGACCCGTTGAACATGGTTGAATTTAACGGAACCGCATCCCAGATTCCAGGCAAGCGAAACCACATCGTCCATTTCCGATACATTACCACGATGGAGGGTACAGATCACCTGCGGATGGAAACCGGCTGCGACCAAATTCTTAATACCGGAAACAGCCTGCTGATAACTTCCGGATACGCTCCGCAATGCATCATGAGTCTCTGCCGTCGCGCCGTCGAGGCTGACCGATATAAAATGGACACAAGGATTTGCTTTTAAGAAATGCGCCAGATCACTGTCAATCAGCGTTCCATTCGTCTCAATGATGATTTGCAATCCGGCATTGTTAATCAACGCGATCAGTTCCCGGAATTGGGGATGCAACATCGGCTCGCCGCCTGTCAATTTAATGGATTGCAGGCCCAAAGGCTTGCCTTCACGAATCGCCTTCTCAACATACTCAAATTTAACGTACGGGCCGCCAACGCCATCCGGCTGAAATTTTGGCACAATCCAGCAATGGCGACAAGCCAGGTTACATGAGCCAGCAGCATAGATGTACTAGGAAGTAAGCGGCGGTACTCCTTCGGGTAAATCCAATTGCGACGGGAACGATGTTGAAGGATTCTGTACCGGATCGATGTTAACGGTCATTGTTTCGTCTCCATTAAAAAGCGGCTATAACAATCTTCGGGATTCGCACGATTAAAATCGCCGGTCATTTGATAAGCCATGCCCGGGCAACTTCCATTGCAATAAGACGCCCAGGCACATTGCTCACAGCCGGCAACTTTTTGCATTGGAATCGTACGGCGATTACGCAATGCATCCAAAGTTGGATGTGTATACCAAATCTCCTCCAGAGAATCGGTCGTAATGTTACCCAAGGTCAAACCATACAACACGTGGCAAGGGACAACCGTACCATCGTGCAAAATATCCAAATTGGAAAAGATGCACCCACAAGCAGTCAAACGCCCCATCTCCCAGGAGGCAGCCAATTCACCAGTAGACCGGGCACGTTCCATATCACGATACATGCTTATCTTTGCCTGCGGCCCTGCCGAAGCAGTAAGACGGCCAGGATAGCGCTCCAGACACCGCGCAAAAATTTCCATCGCTTCAGCTTTTTCGCGCGAAGTAAGCGATATATCACCCTGGTTTTCACAACCTGCACCGATCGGCATGGCATCGTTCGTGCTAAAGGAAGGCAAACCGATATCCTCGAGCAGCAATCGAGCGATGTTTTCCAAATCATGCAGATTGTGGCGATTGATCGTGGCGCGCACTGTAACAGGAAAGCCAGCCTGTTTGAGCAATCTTAAGCCGCGGATAGCTCGCTCAAAACTATTAGGACGACTCTTATCGTTAATCTCCGCCGATGAGCCATCAATCGAAATTTGAATTGAATTCAAACGCAGGCGGCGTTTGCCAACTGCAAATTTCTCCAGAGTTTTTTCGTTGATCAGCGTTCCATTACTCAGGATACTATATCGCATCCGATTGGCAATGATGCCATCAACCAACTCAAAAAAATCCCGGCGGGTAAAGGCTTCGCCGCCCGTAAGCGTTACATCCATAACTTTCAAGCGGCCCAATTCTTCAAAAAAAGCCAGCCAACGTTCGGTCGGCAAATCGCGCAAAGCAGTCATTTCATCGGCGTAGAAACAGTATTTGCAATGTAGATTACAACGACCGGTAATGGCAATATTCAAATTTCGGATGGGTGGCAACTTTTGCAAAGTGGGATTCATATTCACAAATTCCAATAATATGCCGATTAATTCTTTACGCCATCAGATTCTTGAATTCCGATAAATCCATTAGCAATCATCTCGTCTACGAACTCCTTGACTTGATGATCAACCTGCTCTTCAGGGATTTCATCATACGCTTCCCGCAAAGCAGTCGCGATATTTTCAAGATTGCGACTACCATCGCATAACTTCCAAATGAAAAGGCCAGTGTGATTCAAAACACGAATCCGGTTTGTATCAGGGTTGAAAAGCAAGCCACCATCATCATCCTCTTCGCGCAAAACAACATCGGGATTGCAAAGATAACGGGAAAGTGCGGAAGCATCCATCATTTTTCATCCTTTTCATGAACTCATTATTAGTTGCCAGTAGCATTTGCTTGATTACCGACAAATCATTCCAAAAGCACTCAGAATAATCATATAAATTATACATGTTTGCAACCTTGAAAGGCGTCACTATTTATATATGACATTCATCACTCGTCATGGCGCAACGAATGGCAAACAGCCGGAAGTATTCATCA
>PMLN01000070.1 GCA_003158885.1 Anaerolineae bacterium | reverse complement strand
CACCCCCAGCCCCTCTCCCAAAGCGGGCGAGGGGAGTCAACAAACCCTTGCCGATCAGTGGATTTGGGCAAAGGCAGGACAACTGGTGCGCGATGTGGAGCGACTCTTCCAAACCTTCCAATACGGCGAAGCAGGACGGCAAATCTACGATTTCTTCTGGTCCGATTTTGCGGATTGGTACGTGGAAGTCGCAAAAGAGCAGATGAAGAATGACAACACGCGATATTCAACCATCGAACGACTGACGCAGATCCTGGATATATCGCTGCGCCTGCTGCATCCCTTTACACCTTTCATCACGGAAGAGCTATGGGGATGCCTGCGCACGGCCATTCTCGAATCACCGTTCGCAGACCTCGCCTCGGATTGGCCGGAGGCTTTGATCGTGGCGCGCTGGCCTGAAGCAAGTGAGCCGGAAGAACGTGAAACAGCCATCCTAAACGATTTTGCACTGATACAGGAAATCGTGCGTTCGATACGCAACCTGCGGGCAGAAAAATCGGTCCCGCCTGCCAAACGCATCGCGGCCATTTTTGCCGCAGGTGAGAAGACCCCGTTGTTACAATCGCAGAAACAAATCATTGCAGCGCTGGCGGGGCTGGACGAATCCCAATTTGCGATTCAAGAGTCGCTTTCCAGCAAGCCGAAGGACAGCACAGCCCTGGTGATCAGCGCCGTTGAGGTGTACATCCCGCTGGCCGGCATGGTTGACCTCGCCAATGAGAAGGCAAGGCTCGAGAAAGAATTGAAGGATACGGAAACACAGATCGAGCGGCTTGAAAAACTCCTGGCAAGCGATTTTGCGAATAAAGCGCCCGCACCGGTGGTCGGAAAAGAACGAGAGAAACTGGCCGGCTATAAAGAGACTGCCGGGAAGATCAAGGCACAGTTGAAGTAAGAAACTCCCCGTTTGGGATGGAAAACCTGCACAGGGTGCTGAACCAAGCTGATAAAAACAAAAAACAGCATGGTTCAGCATCCATCCTGATCATAAATTCAGGCAGTGAGTCAAAACTTGCTGGTTTCCCAAAAAACCGGTTATACTACTCCCCCGTCTCCTGACTTTAATCTTTTGGCAGGCAATATTCAGCGCCGGAACATCAACCTTTCCGGCCCCTTGCGTATGCAACTTGATTTCACAAAGAAGCAATATGAATTCCGAAAGGGCATTATCGCCTAAAAACGAATGGGATTTGATCATCCGCCCACGGCGCAGTTGGTGGGATTTGCGCCTGGGTGAGCTATGGCGCTACCGCGACCTAATCTGGATGTTGGTCTGGCGCGATTTTGTGTCCCAGTATAAACAGACCATCCTGGGGCCTCTTTGGTATGTCATCCAGCCAGTTGCAACCACCGTTGTATTTACCGTCATCTTCGGCAACATTGCGCACCTTTCCACCGATGGCCTGCCGCCGTTCCTGTTCTACCTGGCGGGAACCACCGTATGGAGCTTTTTCTCAGGCTGCCTGATGAGCACATCCAATACCTTCACCAGCAACGCATCCATCTTCGGAAAAGTCTACTTCCCGCGCTTGAGCATCCCGGTCGCAAACGTTTTTTCCAACCTGATTTCAACCGCCATCCGCTTTACCGTGTTCCTGGCTTTTCTGATCTATTTTATGATAGCCAACCCGAACATCCGTCCCACCCTATGGATCCTGTCGTTACCACTTTTGATCGTCATCATGGCCGGGCAAGGATTGGGGATGGGAATCATCGTTTCCTCGCTGACCACCAAATACCGCGACCTGCAACAATTAATGGGTTTCGGCGTTCAGTTATTGATGTATGCAACGCCCGTGATTTACCCTCTCTCCACAGTCAAGGGTATATGGCGATATGCGATCCTGGCCAACCCAATGACCCCTGTCATAGAGATCTTCCGCCTGGCCTTTCTCGGAAAGAGCACGTTACCACCTTTGTATTTGATCTACAGTACAGTCTTCACATTTATCGTGATGCTGCTTGGCATTCTTATCTTCAAACGCGTCGAAACCACTTTCATGGACACCGTGTAATATGCCGGATATCGTCATCTCTGTAGAAAATCTTTCCAAAAGTTATCAATTGGGCGTGATCGGCACAGGCACCTTTCGCGGCGACCTTCAGCGGTGGTGGGCCAAGCAACGCGGCTTGCCGGATCCCTATTTAAAGATCGGCGAGACCGATGATGGCAACCGCGAGGGAGAAACCCTCTGGGCGCTGAACGACGTGAGTATGGAAGTCCAGCAGGGCGACACATTGGGAATCATCGGGCGAAATGGAGCGGGCAAGAGCACCCTGCTCAAGATCCTATCGCAAGTGACCGCGCCCACCTCGGGAGAGGTAAAGGTGAAGGGGCGCATCGCCAGCCTGCTGGAGGTAGGCACCGGCTTCCACCCTGAACTGACCGGCCGTGAGAATATCTTTCTAAATGGAGCCATCCTAGGTATGAACAGGGAGGAAACGAAACGCAAATTCGCAGAGATCGTTGATTTTTCAGGCGTTGAAAAATTCATCGATACGCCCGTGAAGCGTTATTCCAGCGGCATGTACGTGCGCCTGGCGTTTGCCGTGGCGGCGCACCTGGAGTCGGAAATTTTGATCGTGGATGAAGTGCTGGCGGTCGGTGACGCCGAGTTTCAGAAGAAATGCCTAGGGAAGATGGGAGATGTGGCGCACGAAGGAAGAACCGTGTTATTTGTCAGCCACAACATGGCGGCGATTGAAAATCTGTGTAAACGAGGAATTGTCCTTAACAAAGGGTCCATCGAATTTATTGGTACGCAAGATGATGCGGTTCGCAATTATCTGTCCAGTTTCTCAGATCAAAAGGTTTCTTTAAAAGACAGGGATGACCGTATGGGTTCGCAGAGTGTACGAGTCACAGAAATCAACATTAGAGATCAAAAAGGAAACTTGTTGAACGCAATTCAATCGGGACAAGCTATTGATATTTGTTTTCACTTTGAGGTGAATGGTTCAACACCCATTGATAGGGCAATCTTTAGCATTGTCGTAAAATCACAATTGGATGTTCCGTTGTTCCTTCACCATAACCGCCTGACAAGACAGGATTTTGGAGTGCTGCCCAGAAAAGGCTCATTCATTATTCACATTCCGCGTCTTCCGCTGCCTCCATCCACCTATTATCTGACATACTCAATTATTAAAGACAACTCGTATTTAGACGGACTAAACAACGCCATACAGTTGACGGTAATCGAAGGGGATTTTTACGGCTCAGGCGAACTTCCTCCCGCCACACATGGCAATTTCCTCTTGGATGCAAGCTGGCATTTAAAGGCCGACTCTTCGAATTAGATCATTGCCGTTATAACAGGAATGCCCATGTTAAAGAGAATCCGCAATCTATACGCCAAATATTCCAGCGGCAATTACGCATCGCCCATGCAAGTGGAAAAGGCGGAATACAGCTTTTACCTTCAGTATTTGCAAGAAGGGATGACCGTTTTTGACGTTGGAGCGAACATTGGTGAATTGTCCCTCCTTTTTTCCGGGCTAGTGGGGCCAAGCGGCAAAGTGCACTCGTTTGAAGCATCGGCTGCTACATTTCATCGTCTCGAACAGATTGTCTCACTTGTCCATCGCCAAAACATAGTTCTTAATCATAAGGCAGTTGCAGATGTGGATGGAACGCTGAAGATCCATGTTTATGAAGAGGAATACTCAGGATGGAATTCCTTGGCGGACCGCCCGTTGAAAAACTATGGAATAGATGTCCTCCCCATCGGCCTTGAGAATGTGGATTCCATTACCATAGATAATTACTGTAGACAACACCAAATCGGAATGGTAGATTTGTTGAAGGTTGATGTTGAGGGGGCTGAATATCAGGTCCTGCTGGGAGCCCGCGAAATGTTAAAAGGCAAAAAAATCCGAAGGTGCAGTTTTGAGTTTGGCCAAACCACGTTTGATATGGGCAATCAACCCAGGCAAATAAAGGATTATTTGAATTCGATGGGATATGTTATTGAGAATATTGTCAGAGGTGATCCCTCATTTCCTGAAGACAAACGAACATCCATGGCACAATTCTCCATGCATATTGCGAGGCCGCGCCAATGAAAAAGACGCCCAATGAAAGCAGTGAATTTACATGGATGGTGCATTATTTCCTCCGCAAATCAAAGATTAAGCCAGCTATCCGATCATGGAGGAAGGAAATCCATCATTGGAGGAGGTTTTGGCGCACTTATTGGGAATATAAAGCATTGGCATCCCCGGAGCAACAGCCTGATCTTAATGATTTATACCCATGTTTGGGGGATGATACAGGGATCACTCCCATTGAGCCAATATATTATTATCAGGATGCCTGGGCGTTTGAACGGATTGTCAAGCAAAAACCGGCGTCGCATGTTGACATAGGCTCTCATCACAAATTTGTTGCCTTACTATCGAAAGTGGTGCCGTTAACCATGGTGGATATCCGACCGCCGGCACTGCCGCTCGAAACCGTCCTCTTTCATAAAGGCAGCATTTTGGAACTCCCCTATCCCGACAATACGCTTTCATCCGTATCGAGTTTATGTGTTATTGAACACATTGGACTAGGCAGATATGGCGACCCATTGGATCCACAAGGCTCAGAAAAGGCAATAGAAGAATTGAAGCGCGTGATGGCACCAGGAGGAAACCTTTATATCTCTATCCCCGTAGATGATGAAAGTCGAACGCACTTTAATGCACATCGGGTATTTTCAGAAAGCTATTTTTTACAATTATTATCGCCAATGCAACTGATTCAAGCAAGATACATCTGTGGTAAAAAATTTTTGGAAGCGCGAGAGCCAGGTTTCACTGTAGGTTGTTTTCATTTCAAAAATTGCATTCCCAAGCAATAGGATTTCGAGGAAAAATATGGGCATTTTTCAAATGGGTCCACCAATCAATATCGTGCTCTTTCTCAAGGAGAATTTTAGGATTAAAAAATTCGTGGAAACCGGAACTTATTTGGGCAATACGGCAATTTGGGCCGCAGATCGTTTTGATTCTGTTCTTACTGTGGAAAATTCAAGAGAGCTTTTCCAGCAAGTCTATGAAAAATATGGCGATTCTCAAAAAGTGAATTTTGCTTATGGGGATTCAAGATTGTTTCTTAGCAGCATAACCAGTACGCTTAACGATCCGGCGATATTTTGGCTTGATAGCCACTGGTGCGGAGGCAATTCCTACGGCGAAACAGATCAGTGTCCGCTCTTGGATGAGCTTAACGAACTCAACAAGGCATCTGTTCCTCAGTTCATATTGATTGATGATGCCAGATTGTTTACCGCTCCCCCGCCATTGCCCAACGACCTTGCGTATTGGCCATCCATTGCTCAAATCATTGATTTACTAAATAAAGGTCCTCATCAATATTATGTCGCCATTTACAATGATGTAATTATCGTCACCCCGCAATATGGGAAAGATATTGTTTCCAACTTTCTTCAAAAGTTGACCACAGAGGACTGGAACAAAACCGATACTTCGACCCCTGTTATTATAAAAACCAAACCAGTAAAAACCGAGGAGAGTATCATGGATGGCGTGAAATTGATGAGAAAAGGGGCAAGAATTATATTAAATCGAACAGCTGACAAAGTGTTTAATAGATGATCCAATTACACCCAAACCCCGAGACAAAGTTTTCATGCCCTTATTGTCACGTCAACATGGCTGTTACCGGCTGGACTATTCCGGGAATGCGCGTATTGGCTGTTGTGGAATGTTCCAACTGTCATAGAGTATATTATGCCGATCTTCCCATTGGACAGGCGCTCTACTCTCCCATGTTAATTGAAAAGGAAACCGGCCAGGTAATCGATCCAAATCACATAAAATGGTTTTCGAATTGGCTGGAAAAAGGTTACAGGAATCGTTCGAATCTAGAAATAGGTTTTACATTACACCAAGGCAGGCCGGCTCGCCCCCAAAGCAAGCTCGTTCTCCTCAATTGCCTGGATGTTTTGTACGGTCATTGCGTTCTAAAACTCCTCAACTCCCAATATTATCTTGACCATTGCCCGGACATGGATTTGATCGTCATGGTTCCCAGTTTTCTTAAATGGATGGTTCCGCTGGGCGTGACTGCAATTTGGGAGGTCGAATGGCCGTTGAGAACAGGCTATCAATGGAATGACTGGCTGGCACAAAAGATAAAGGATCTGGTGGTGGGTTATCAGGAGGTTTTTGCTAGCGTTGCTTATTCTCATCCTCACCCGCAAGATTACGATATCAGCCGTTTTGTGGGTATTCAGCCATTTGCAATTTCAGATTGGGATAAGGGGATCAACAACCCAAGAGTAACCTACATCTGGCGTGAGGACCGCGTGTGGTCCCTACCCATGAAACGATTTTCTTTTCCGCGATGTAATCCGCTTCGCCGGCAGACTGAATTGATCAGTGAACTGGCTGAGCAGCTGAAAGTTGAGATCCCCGGTCTCGAATTTGTGGTGGCAGGTTTAGGAAGGAAGGAAAAGTTGCCGGAGTGGGTTATTGATTTGCGCACCGATCAAATATCGGAGGCGCAGGAAAGAAAGTGGTGTAAGCTGTATGCCGAAAGTCATATAGTGATTGGAGTACACGGATCTAATATGTTGATTCCATCCAGTCTGGCTGGGTCAGTTATCGATCTCATGCCAGATGACCGCTGGGGAAATATTTTGCAAGATATTCTTTTTCGTTACATTGATTTACGAGAGGCTTCATTTTGTTATAGGTTTATACCTGTCGAAACGAAACCTAATGTCCTCGTGACGATCATTAAATCCATGCTGTTGTACAGTGACTCAATGTCATTAACCATGTCCCGAGAATCAACCCGCCACAAAAGGTAATCAAAATGTGTGGAATTTGTGGTTTAATCTCCCGGCAATCTGAAGTGGATCTGGAAGTTGTTAAACAGATGAACTCCAGTCTTGTTCACCGTGGCCCAGATGGGGAAGGCTTTTACACGGTCC
>PMLN01000002.1 GCA_003158885.1 Anaerolineae bacterium | reverse complement strand
TCAGAATAATTCAAAACAACGAATAACTTATCTTTTTGACTCCCGTCTTCAAATGGATAGTTCTTATAAAGAAAAATTTCCCCAGGTTGCGGCATCTTATTTCACAGGTTCAATATCAAAGGCTTTTATAAAGGCAAAGTGATCGCGTAAATTTTCTTCTGCCTCTTCGCGACTTATTGGAGATTTTTCGTCAATGGCTAATAGATAATCAATCTCAGCGTTTGTCCCTTTTTCTCTCATTGTGATTTCCCACGGTTTCTCGGCTTCATGGGAAATATCAGACATGGTCTTAGCGTTCGCCTCTTTATAAAAGAATGCTAACTTCTCAAGTATTTCTTTCTCGCGTCGCGTAAATATTGTGAAGTCTACTTGTTTTCCGTTCTTGGCTACAAACTCAATTTCTTTTCTGCCATACTCCTCCTTAACATTAATTGCTATTTTATCTTTTAAGTCGTCTGGGACTACTCCATCCTTTACTTCTAGCCAGAATTTTTTGGGAACGGGTCCTTTAGGAAACGCNNCTCAAAGTCGAAGAAGTTAAGCAACTTCATCAACTTAGTTTCGTTCAGATGTCCCGTTTCTTTTGCAAAAAACAAGACTACATTAATTAATTTCTGCCGATAAACATTCATTATTAGTAATATAAACCTCTCTCCCCGCTACTTGTTTTTCCTTTGAGCGTTCTTTTCTTCTTTTGGCATCGGTCTCGTTTTCAACAACACGGGAAGAACAGCTGTAAATGACGCGCCCCAAGGGCCGCCAGGTCTCTCCGCGCCGCTTTTATTGACTTCATTTTTAGGTGATTCAGGTGTTTTTTTCATTTGTACCATACGCTCGTCTTAAAAAATCTAATTCTTTAAGGCAATTACCCTTGTCACTCTTAGTACCATTTATCCTAAGTGGTATAATCAATTCAAAGGAGAAAAAGCCCATTGCTGGGCTATTCTCCTTTTTGTTTGGCGCGGAGGGGAGGTGCCAGAGAGGTCACAACGGCGCTGACTTATAATCAGCAGAGGGTGCTGAGACACCCACGCGAGTTCAAATCTCGCCCTCCCCGTACGTCGCCAAAAAGATCGTGGGCGTGTAATTCAATGGACAGAATCACTCTTCCGTAAAGTGTTCATGCGGGTTCGAATCCCGCCACGCCCAATCAATTGTTAAGGTTTTATATGGGTTAGAGAAGGTGAAATGTAAAGGCGAATATTCCTAGACCTTCTCATTGACCCGTTATTATACACACACACAGACACACACACAAGAGATTTATGAGATTCTAATAAATCCCATTATATTTTTGTAAGGTTCTGAATTTTCCTTCACAGAATTTGACTCGCATAGAAAAGTAATAAAAAACGCCCTTCTTGGGCGCTTTTTATTTAAGTTCTACTTCAAACTTCAATGGTATCAGACATGTTGAGTCTGGCACATCAGGGAACACCGCCAAATTCGACAGTGGCTAATTTCCAAACTCCCGTTCCTTGATGACTGACAAAATCGCGAACCGCTCCAGCGCAGGCATGGACATCAACCTCTCAGTCCAGCGCGCCTTCTTGCGCTTGATTCGCTCACGTTCCCGAAAGTTCTCACCAAGAAAAGAATAATCGTGCAATTCAAATGGTTCAGGGTAATTCATCCAGAGCCATTCCGTAGCCGGAAACCCGCCGCGCGTCATGGTCTGATATGAAATTGAACGCCAGCCCTTCAATTCACGCGCATACAACTCCGACCAATAGCCGGAGATCATCACCATGCACGGCAGCGACTTCAAGACCGCCAGCAGGTCGAGATGATCATCATCACTCATCATCTCGTGGTGGTAAATCTTGCGCTTACTCATTCTCGTTGACCCGAGATAAGGAGGGTCAGCGTAAATCAATTCATCCCCTTTGTAGTCATAATCCTTCAAAACGGATATCGCATCGTCACAAATAACGGTGACGCCAGGTAGAGCACATTTCAATTTGTTTGTAGAGCTGGTATCGACATCTATGGCGATGTTGGCCAGGGCCGGACGCTTCAAACGCAGCACCGCGCCCGATCCCGCAAACGCCTCGATATACGTTCGATGAGGTGGCATTTGATTGATGATCTTTTGATACACACCAGAGCCATTCTTTCCACCAGGAAAAGTCATTAGAAGCCTCCGACCCTATTATCGTCAATAAATGCGATGTTGTCAATCCCTCCACAGCTCGATTTTCCAATCACACTATTTGGTGTTTCTTTGATAAAATCAAGGAGATGATTGGCAAAAAGCTCTTGTTTCGAACGCTGTTTGCACTTCTGCTTTTGGCAGGGTTATTAGGGGCCGTCATCGTTCCGTCGTTTGCATCTGTGGGACATATGCCACAATTGGCAAATAACCTCAAGGCAACTCGCACGACAAAGCCCACCAAGACGCCAACACTTACACCAACCGCAACCGGTACTGCCACCAATACGCCTACTGCAACATCCACTCCTTTACAATCATCCACGCCATGTTCCGGTGGATATTCAAGTTTGAGTTTGGTCATCAACGAAGTCGGTTGGATGGGAACTGAGGCCAGCTCCAACGATGAGTGGGTGGAACTCTACAATCCAACTGCTTGTTCAATTCCATTGAGCGGTTGGACGTTTACTATTCAAGATACCAGTATAGATATAAGCCTTACCGGTACCATTAATGCCCATGGCTATTTCCTGCTTGTTCAAAATGATAGTTTATTCAAAAACATTGCCAGTTACAATTACAAGGTATACCCCAATTTAAGTCTTACGAATGACGGCGAATCTTTGGTATTGCAAGACCCTACAGGGGCGCAGATTGATACAGCTAACTGGTGGGACGGTTATTGGCCGGCGGGGATCGCGTCTGACTCGAATAGCAAACTGGCTTACTCCAGCATGGAGCGTTATTATCCTCCCGGCGGATCCATTCCATCCGATAACCCATCTGCCTGGGTCACCTTTGCCGGGACAACCACGAGTACGCCGCTGGATCGTAATAATAATCATGTTCATGGAACGCCCGGTTACCAGAATTGGGCTGCGAGTGTGACTGAAACACCTACCCCCAAACCAACCAGTACCCGCGCACCGACGCCAACCCTGGGACCGACTCCCGTACCGGCGGTTGTGATCAATGAAATATTGCCGCGTCCCGGATCGGATTGGAATGGCGATGGGCAGATCAATAACGGGGATGAGTTCATCGAAGTGGAGAACCTGGGGCCGGGTATTGCCACTTTAACGAATTGGACTTTGCAGGTTACTCCGAATAATGGTAACGGTAGCTACACTATCCCCACCCTGCAATTGCCACCTAATGGGCGGGCAGTCTTTTTTGGATCGAAGACGCAGCTGTTGCTTCAAGACAGCGGGGAGACCGTGACCCTGAAGAATACAAGCGGCGTGATCGAAGACGCTTTTACCTATCCGCCCGCGTTCCAACCGGATGATTCGTGGTGCCGGATGCGGGATGGGATCGGACCGTGGCAGGATGGGTGTTTCCCGACGCCCGGGACCGAGAACTCGTTGAGCGGGCGTTCGCCAATTGCTCCGCCGACTCAACCAGGACAATTGCCACCGTGCGACATGCCGGATACTGCGCCAATTGAGTTTCGACTTGGTGAATGTTATAGTCCTGGTGGGGGTATCTATAATCCGGATTATTGGAACGAGACTCCGGAACCGTATTGGATCCCTGATCCGAACAGCAAGTTGCCAACGTATATTCAATAATAAAAGAGCTGACGCAGGTCAGCTTTTTTTATTTTAAACAGGTGTTGCCCAAAGTCGAAAACCGGATCTAATAAGTAGATCAGAGACCTAAATTTTAAGTATGATTCCTTTTTGTCAAGCAGGAGAAAACGGCCAAGGTTGACATCCATGCCAACCAGCTTCAGGCCGCTTGGGACGAAGATTGCCTGTTCCGTATTCTCGCCG
>PMLN01000358.1 GCA_003158885.1 Anaerolineae bacterium | reverse complement strand
ATCTTTCATGCACCAATGCCATTGGTAATTGGTGAATGGTGAATGCTGGTAAATGGATCATGGATCATAGGTCATGGAGGATGGCGAGGGATGAAGGGATACTCGATACTCGAGAATCGGGAGTCGGGAAATAGCGAATAGTGAATGGTAATTGGTGAATGGTAAATGGTAAATGCTGGGAAATGGATCATGGAAGATGGAGAACAGGAAATGGGGAAGAGGGAAAGGATCATGAGCTTTGAGATGACCACAGCGGAACCTTTCAAACATATGGCGGGTTATCATTGCCAAGGTTATAATAGCGCATTCCAAAAAATCACAGGGAGCCCGGCATGGCAGAAGACAAAACGTTCGTTCGCCCACCGATTTCGACCTTTCGACAAATCCTGTTAAGTTTCTTTTGGTTCTCCACCAACATGATGTGGGCGGCTACGCTGCTCATCACCATGCCGTACCAGGTCAAAGCCGCAGTCGGCAATACAACCAAAGGCACCGACCTGGGAATCGTGCTGGCGATCGGGGCCTTTATTTCACTGCTGGCAGCGCCGGTCTTCGGCGCACTCTCGGACCGAATCCGACTGCCGGGCGGGAGACGCAAACTGTGGGTCGTGATCGGGACGGTCGGGAACGTGATCGGCCTGGTGGGGATGGCAACCCTGATCCAGCCCGGCCATCCAGAATCCGTCTTTTTGTGGACGGTCACCTTTTTAGTCGTGCAATTATTCAATAATATCGCGACTGGGCCGTATACGGCTTTGATCCCCGACCTGGTGCCGACCGAGCAACGCGGCTCCGCCTCCGGCTGGATGGGGCTGATGACCCTGCTGGGAAATTTTGCGGGGGGCGTGATGGGCTTCCTGATCGCGCCATTGGGGATCGCAAGCATTTATTTCATCATGATCGGAGTCCTGATCCTGGGCGCGGTCGTCACCTGGTTCGGTGTCAATGAAATAGATGTACCGCACGAAATACCGCCCTTCAAGCTGGGCGAATTCATGCGCGGCCTGCTCGAGCCGTTCCAACACTCGGATTTCACATGGGTATTAATGACACGCCTGTTAGTGATGATGGGGATCTCGATCGTGCAGGAATTCATCCAATACTACATGGGCGATGTGATCGGAGCGCCGTTCATCCTGGCCGGCTTCGGCAAAGTGGCGGATACAGCGGAAGCGGCGGTGTCCTTCTTCATCCCGGCCTTGTTGGTCGGGGCAGTGATTACCACGCTGATCGCGGGCGTACTTTCCGACAAGTACGGACGCAAGAAAATGGTTTATTTAGCGGGCGCATTAATGGGGATCGTATGTTTTGTTTTCATATTCTCCCACTCGTTCACACTGGCGGTATTGATGGGGATCGTCTTCGGCCTCGGTTACGGAGCGTATACGAGCGTGGACTGGGCATTGGTCTCGGATGTGCTGCCGTCGGTTGACGATTACGCCAAAGATATGGGGATATGGCATGTGGCGGACGTGCTGCCTCAAATTGTGGCCGGCTCCATTGCAGGAATCTTACTCGACAACTTCCAACGCATCGGCGCGGCAAATAACATGCCAAACCTGGGTTATACCGTGATCTTCCTGATGGCTTTTGTATTCTTTGTGCTGGGCACCGTCTTTGTGGCAAGGATCAAAGGCGTGCGATAAAACTCAGGGCGTTTCAGCCAGGCAAACCATTCTACTGCTCATTGCATAAATCTCTAAACTGGATTACGCAAAAAACAGGGCAAAATCAGTGGTTCTGGTTTAGATAAATACGCAGTACTCTGTGAAAATCGTGTCAACGAGGAGAACCGCATGAACGCGAATGCATCATCCACAACCCGACCTCGTATGAGTCATTTCAAACAGGCCATGCTCTCGCTGTACTGGTTCGGCACCAATGCACACTGGGCGGCCATCCTGCTGATCACACTGCCGAAGCAGGCGTTCCTGATCGGAGGCGACGCCGTCAAGGGTCAAACCCTGGGAACCGTGCTGTTGGTCGGCGCGTTCGTTTCGATGGTGGTGGCGCCGTTCTTCGGAGCATTGAGCGACCGCATCACAAGTCACTGGGGACGCCGCCGTCCGTGGATCGTGCTCGGCACCGTGATGAACGTGATCGGCATCTTCGGCCTGATCTACTTCCCACGCGCGAACGATATCTCCTCGCTGCCGCTGTTCATCGTGGCATTCATGTGGGTCGAGTTCTGGAATAATGTGGCGACCGCGCCGTTCTCGGCGCTGATCCCCGATATCGTGCCGGTCGAACAACGCGGAAGCGCATCCGGCTGGTACGGCCTGATGAGCATGCTGGGCAATTTCGTGGGCGCGTTGAGCGCCCTGCTCTTCACGCATAACGGCGTGACCGACCTGACCGCCATTTACTATTTCGTCGGCGCGGCGCTGCTCTTCGGAATGCTGGGGACCGTGATCTTCATCAAGGAGCCGGAGGTGGACAAGAGCAAGCTGCCACCCTTCCACTGGGGCGAATTCCTACGGGGCATTTATACGCCATTGCTCGATCACGATTTCCTCTGGGTGTTCTTAACACGCTTCCTGATGGTGATGGGAACCTTCACCATTCAAGAGTTCATGCAGTATTTCATGCAGGATGTGGTCAAGGATTTCACGCTCTTTGGGGTGAAAGTGGCGGAAAACGCCGAGTCGGCGGTCTCGTTCTTCTTCCTGGGACTTTTGCTGGGAGCGATCATCAGTTCGCTGGCCGCCGGAATCTTATCCGATAGATTCGGACGCAAGTTCATGGTCTATATCTCCAGCGCATTGCAAGCCATCGTGCCGATCGTGCTGATTATTTTCGCACCCTTCTATCTAGTGGTGGGACTCGGCCTGGTCTTCGGTCTCGGGTACGGAGCCTACCAATCGGTGGACTGGGCGCTGGCAAGCGATGTGCTGCCTTCGCAAGATGATTACGCAAAAGACATGGGGGTATGGCACGTGGCCATGACCATGCCGCAGGTGATCGCGACACCGATCGCGGGCTTCATGCTCGATAATTTCCAACGCGTGGGCGCCCAGACAGGGATGCCGCATTTGGGTTATACGGCAATCTTCCTGCTGGCAGTCGTGTATTTCATCCTGGGAACCGTGCTGGTTAGAAATATAAGGAAGGTGAGATAGAAAAGGCGCGAAAAAGGAAGATTATTCAGCCGAGGGTTCCACCTAATACAAACGACTGAAGTCGTTACTACTTTGACAATGTCAGATTACACACCCTATGCCCTGCCAGACCAGAGTCAACAAAACCAATGGGTTAGCATCAGAACCACCCCATTTAAGGTCTGCGCAGATCCGAGCGGCAATGTGTATGCGGCCGTATCACAACAATAATAAAACCTTGACTTAAACGAACATCCCGCCGAAATTTCGGCGGGATGTTTTTATTTACTTTTCAAAAATCCATCGATCCACTTCACGCTTCCAAGCCACTAATTCATCCTTCTTGAACCACAATGCCACTTCCTTTTCCGCATTGGCGGGTTCATCGGAGGCATGGGTCAGGTTGCGCCCGACCTCGAGGGCGAAATCATGACGGAGCGTGCCGGGTGCAGCCTCGGTCGGGCGCGTGGCGCCCATGGTCTGGCGGACGGCGGCGACGGCGTTGGGACCTTCCCACACCATGGCCATGACCGGTGCGGAAGTTATGTAGGAGATCAAACCCTCATAAAAGGGCTTGCCCTTATGAATGGCATAATGGGTCTCAGCCAGTCCTTTGTCCACGTTCATAAATTTCGCAGCGACTAGTCGAAGTCCGCGGCGTTCGAGGCGGGATATGACCTCGCCGATCAAGCCGCGCTGAACTCCATCCGGTTTTACAAGCACGAGCGTTTGTTCCACTGATTTCCTCCAGAGAGTGTTATTTATTAACTTACCTTACACAAAACGTCCCGAAGGCTTTCGTAAATTTTGCTACCGTACAAAACCATTTTGGGACGCAGATGAACGCTGAAAACGCGGATTTTTAATTGGTTTTTCCGCGTGAATCCGCGCTCGTCCGCGTCCAATTTCCGAAATGTACGGTAGAGAATCGTAAATTAGAAAGTTCTTTACTAAAACCTTGAAAAGGTGCGTAACATCCGTTTTTACATACCATTACGAGGAAAGGAAGCAGCCTCATGGATCAAAAGAGGAGATTGCTTCGGGAAAGACATCGCCTCCGGCGTGCTTCGCGACCTCGCAACGACATATTAAACAGTAACTATCTTAATAATTCTTCAGCTTTGGTGTAGGCGTCGAGCGCCTCCTGCAAGCGGTTGGAGCGCATGTAAGCATCACCGAGCGCCTGCCAGAGCGGGACCTCCACAGGATAACGATAAAGAGCATCACGCAGGTCGCGGATAATCTCTTCGAGCGCCTTACCCTTGCGAATGAGCCTGGTGTAAATATCAATCGCGGCGCCGATGTTACCATGTCCCATCTCCAACTGGGCAGCCTCAAGCAAGCCGGCGGACTCGAGCTTAGGGGCCGGTTTTACGGGGGGCTGTTTTTGCGAAGGCCGCCTGACAGGCAGAGGCCGCTCAATCTCGAAGCTAATTTCGCGAGTGTGAGCTTTCACAGGAGCGGGCGGTTCCACATGAACGGGCAATTCCTCCGCTTGAGTAGATGGCGCGGCCGGCGGTTCGATATCCGCAGGATGCCACTCCTCGGGTTGAGTCGGCTCAGCGGCGGCAGGTTCGGCTTCACCACCTGCCAGCCAGGCAGGCAAGTCATCGGTGGGTGCGGCCGCGGGAGCCGCGGGCGATTCTTCCTGATCCAAACTGGCGAGCCAAGCCGGTAAATCCACAGGGGAAATGGCGGCGGGACTTTCCTTCGGCGCGGCCGGTTCGGTGGGTTCATTTGAAATTTGCGAAAAGACATCCTGATCAGAAAGTCCGCTCAACCAGTCCGAGGTTTTGGCCTCGGCAGGAATTTCAGGTTGACCTTGCTCCGGCGCGAGTTTATCCGTTTCTTCAGATTCGAGATTACGCAGCCAGACACCCGTCAAATCTTCGGGTGCGACCGGGACCTGTTCCACAGAGGGCGCAGGCGCGGCGGGTGCAGGTTCGGACATGGCCTTGGCCTTATCCACCCAATCGGGCGCTACATCGGTACGGGTCTTGGGATCGGTCACCAATTCTTCCGCTTTGGCGCCATGCTTGGCGGCGAGGCTTTCGAGCCAAGCCATGGCATCATCCTGTTCCTGGGTACTCTTACCGAGGCCACCCAACGGGTCGTTGGAGGCCGGCGCGGGAGGAGGAGCCTGAGTTGGAGAAACCGGAGAGGCGGAGGGCGCAGGCGGAGGTTGAGGAATGGAAGCGGCAGGTCCTTCCTGCTCCAAACTTTGCATCCAATCAGGAATATCCATAAGGGGCGTAACCGAAGCGCTCGGAGGCGGCGCAGGTGGAACTTGCCCGGCCGCGGGAGCCATGGCCTTAATCCAATCAGGAAGATCGGCCTGAACGGCAGGAGCGGCTTCGGTTTCATCAGCAACTGAAGATGAGGCTTCCTGAAACTGGCCGGTCAACTGGCCCCAACCCGCCTGGCGGAGAAAATCGGGAATTTGATCCTGATCCTGAGAAGCCGGAGCCGGAGCGGAAAGAGCTTGCTTGAGCCAATCGGGTTCCGATGAGGAAGAGGAAGAGGAAACAACTTCGGAGGCAGTTGCCAGCCCAATTCCCAAATCGCTTTTCCAATCAGTACCCGTATCTGCCGCCGAAGTGGGCTGGCTCTTATATTCAAACTGTTCCACACTGACCGACGCATCGGGGACCTGATCGGAGCGAAAAACAGAATCCTGGGCAAAAGCCGCATAGGGATCGAGTTCGATCACGCGCAGACGATATACCTGGGTTGACTCGGCGCGCTGGGTGCCGGGCAATATTTCCACCAAAATGCGATTGGCATCCAGGCAATATGGATAGCGCTTTAGAAGCTGAGTGCACGAATCGGTGGCCTCGGTTTTTTGCCCCATACGGAAATAGGCCCTGGCAAGGAGCATCTGCATATCCATGCGCTGGGGATCATTTGCCAAAACGGCACGGATTTCAGAAACCGCCTGGGCATATAGTTCACCCTGGACATACATATGCGCCAGCGCGCCGCGCGTGAGACGGATCTTGGGCGGCTCGACCCCATCCCGGCGGCCAAACAACCTTTGAAGCTCGCCCTGGATGGCGGCGTTCGAGGGCTGAACCTCGAAGGCGCGCTCCATGTGCCAGATGGCCTCATCCAGTTTGCCCTGGTCGTCGGCAATAATGCTCAGGCCGACATTGGATACGAAATCATCCGGCACGCACATCAACACACGCTGGAAAATATCCACCGCGTCGTCATAACGTTTGGCTTCCAGAAAAGCCTTGCCAAGCAGGCGATAGGCTTCAACATACTTGGAGAAGGTCTGGAGAATGTGACGGCAATGCGCGATAGCCTCATCGCGCTTACCATTATCGATCAAGTTCTCGATCAAGCGGTTGTAATTTCGCAGGGAAATTTTAGCCATCGTATGCTCCAGCCTAAGTATGCCCTAATCTTAAAAATTACGCAAGCCTAGAAGGGAATGGGAAAGGGGAAAGGGGAAAGGGGAAATGGTGAATGGTAATTGGGGAATGGTTCATGGTTCATGAAACACGGTTGGAGGAAAACAGGTAAAGGTGCAAACTCGCAACCTATGCAAAACGTCCCGAAGGTTGCCGTAATTCAGGCAGGTTTTTCCCAAAACCTTCGGAACGGTGCGTAACATCAGTCAATCATAAAAAAGGGGCAAGGGGGGCACTGCAACCTCACTGAACACGTGCGCGGCAAGAACGCGGCCGCGAGCCTCTTCCTGTTTGGCGCGGTCGTCCGCATAAATGGTAAACAGGGGTTCGCCTTTTTCGACCCGGTCACCGACTTTGTGGTGAATGATAAAACCAACGGCATGGTCAACCGGATCGGACTTTTTGGCGCGGCCTGCGCCGAGACTGACCGAGGCCTCGCCCACGCTGCGCGCATCCACCTGGGAAAGCCAGCCGCTGCGAGGCGCGTTGACCACCTCGATAAATTTCGCAGGTGGAAATTTAGAGGGATCATCCAGATACGAAACATCGCCAGACTGCGCCTGGACCAGCACACGAAACTTCTCGAAGGCGCTGCCATCGGCAACCACCCTCTCCGCCATACGGCGGCCTTCATCCAAGTCTTTGGCGCGCCGGCCAATCACC
This sequence comes from Anaerolineae bacterium, assembly GCA_003158885.1. Lineage (GTDB taxonomy): Bacteria > Chloroflexota > Anaerolineae > Anaerolineales > Villigracilaceae > Fen-1038. The sequence continues at coordinate 5,297 of PMLN01000358.1, read as the reverse complement.
AACATGTGGGCGCTGACATGCAAACAATGCTCGCGAAAGTCAGCCGGTCCGCCGCCTTTCAAGGTGTCGATGGCTTCCAGCACTTCAAGGGTATTGCCGACCGCATGTCCAAGCGGCTGATTCATATCGGAAAGCAGGCAAATGGTTTTACGCCCGGCAAGTTCGCCGATTTTAATCATCAGATCGGAAAGCTCACGGGCCGATTCAAGCGTTTCCATGAAGGCGCCCCGGCCCACTTTAACATCCAACACGATGGCATTGGCGCCGGCTGCAATCTTTTTGCTCATGATGGAGGAGGCAATCAAGGGGATGGACGGCACGGTACCGGTCACATCGCGCAGGGCATACAATTTTCCGTCGGCCGGCGCGAGATCGAGGGATTGACCGGTGAGGACGATGCCCTTTTCCTTAAGTTGCTGCTTGAACTCATCGGTGTTCAAATTGATGCGATAGCCGGGGATGGATTCGAGCTTATCCAGCGTGCCGCCGCTAAAGCCCAGGCCGCGACCGGACATTTTTCCGACCGGCAAGCCGCAGGCCGCGACGACCGGCAAAACCACAAAGGTGGTCTTATCGCCGACACCGCCGGACGAATGTTTATCCACGGCAATATCCACCACGCCGGTCAGGTCGAGAATGCGGCCCGACGAGACCATGGCAAGCGTCAAGTCGGTGGTCTCCTGCGGGGTCATGCCGTTCAATAAAACAGCCATGGCCCAGGCCGAGACCTGATAATCGGGGATCTCGCCTTTGACAAAGCCCTGGACAAAGAAGTTGATTTCTTCCTGGGTCAATTCCCCATGGTCGCGTTTTTTGATGATGATGTCGGTGGCGCGCATTTCATTCTCCTTACAGGATGATTGTAACGCAAAAAGAGGGGAGGGCGGGGAGAGGCGGGGAATGGGAAATGGTAATTGGGGCATGGATGATGGGAAATAGTGAATGGTAAATGGTAAATGGTAATTGGTAATTGGGTCATGGATCATGGGTCATGGTTTTCTAAAGATCAGAGAACGAACCGCTAAGAGCGCAACCCTCAAAAAGCGAGGGCAGGCGAACACGAAAAGCACGAGGTTTTTAGCCCACGAAATTAGCCACTTCCTGCGCTTGAAGCCCAAATGAATAAGTGGTATAAATATCCCACCAAACTCAACTGTAAAACCCATGAGAGTCGTATTGCGGGAAATAACAATAAAAGAGGATGCCGACGATGCCCAACCAAAGACGCTCCAAAACAGAAAAAACCGGAACAAGCCTAACCGGAAAAGGAACCATCCATGTACTCCTTACCATGGATATGCGGCGCTGGATCCATGAAAACAGTCTTCGGAAATTCCTGGCATTGCGATACAGCGATGAATATTCCTACTTCCTGCAGGGTCTGCGCGACAAAATTGATAATAGCAAATTTATATTTGACAATGAGACCAGGCAATTGGAGCAGATAGGAAATGATTTAAATGTTTTCGGAACTTATGTATACGAAAACCTATTCATGCCCACTTACAAATTAATGGACAACGCTCCGACGACTTTTCATTCGGTTACAGAAGATTCAAGCAAATCAGACGTCTTTCGCGAGCAATGGAATGAGTGGCCGGTTAAACGAATTCGACTCTCAAGGGGCGGGACCATCACCGTCAAGCTCGAGCAAAAAATCGAGAAAAATATACACCTGGTGGATGTAGCCACAAAAGTTCTCGGCCTTGAAATCATCGAACCAGAAAAAGCCGAAGAAGAATTACCGGAAGCATTAGCGGATGAGCAAAAATTCGATCAATGGGTAAAACGGTACGCACCGCTCAGGCGAAAACCGCGAGGAATCCAATGGATGATCGCCGATGAGGTGGTACGACAATTCCTTGATTCGATTAATTTGAATGAAATGAATTTGGATAAAGCCAAAGAAGTTGCCATTCAAAGACACCCGCACCTGCAGAAAAATCCCGATGAAAAATTGGCGCTGGCCTGGTATGATAAAAAATATCCAACCAACGGTTTCTTCCTAAATATTAACCCGTCCGGCAAAGAAGCGCCGTCTTTACGCGATCGTTATATCATCTTTGAATTCTCAAATATATCCGATCCCAAAAAACCGGCTGTTCCTCTAACACCCACTGAAATAAAACACCATCCAATCTATTGCAAAAATATAGCCTCGATGCTTGAAGGCGTGGCCATCAAAATTAATGGAACAAAGGCCGAACTGGCCAATTATAAAAGCGAAAAAGCCGTGGAATTTCTGGACCGGCAAGACCTTGCAACCTGGGAGAATGAATTATGCCTGCTGACATTAGACAATGGATTGGTATACTATACCGACCAAAGTAAAATCCTATTTTCAAACCGGGATGTCTAACACGGAGAATATTGGAGCAGCATCATCCGAGGCATCGAGCATTTAATGGAAATACGCGTTCAAACACAAATGGTCGCGCGTGAAACCTCAGAGAAGCTGGCTCAAACCGTGGATTTCAATCGTATTCTTGGCAACAACGAACCATCGCAAAAGTCCAGAGAAATTGAAGCATTGGAAAAACGAATACGCCAGTTCGGGGTTGATATTTCCTACCTGGCGCGCATGGCGGGTTATCTTCGGAATTGGAGTTCTCCAGTTTCAATTTCCAAAGCTGATTTTGCAGAAGCCAAGTTCGAATCCTGGTTGGGAGCAAGTCATATCGAAAGAATGCTCGACTCTACAGATAAAAACATGCAAGACATCAATGCTTTTCTTTCCCATTACGATGATACACAATTGCAACTCGATTCCCAAAGCACAAATGACATGACGCTATTAATGACCGTGGCATTTTCATTAATAACCGTCCTTTTATCCTTTTTATCATTACCCTCCTTCATCGCAGATCTGGGCAGAGGAGAGATCCCAACACTCATACCAGGCTTTAATATACTCATCGCTCATACACTGGCATACATCGGGATCAGTCTCGCAATCATCAGTTTTGTTCTGGCATTAACCGGAGCCACCATATCATCCATGCGAATTTGGAATGCATGGAGGCAGCGTGGTCGAGGATTATTCCGCAAACGGTAAGTCATTTATTGCGGAAAGAAAAACATTTGGGGAGGGAGTAAAAGCCTCGGCTAGCCAAACACACGAGGAAATGGCAGGAGGCGCATGGTTGGATTAGAGCGTCGGATTCTCCCAATTGTTCCGTTCTTTATAGATTACGCCTGAACTTCCAAAAGACCCTGAAATGATTATAATGGAAACACTTTATGTTCAATTCCCTCGATGCCTACATTTCGAAGCCTGCGCACCGTTCAGCGCTTGAATTTTATCCGCGCCTGCTTTTGAGGAGAATCAAGATGCTCCTTCCGAAACAAGTTTCGAAGGGCAGAGAGTTTGTTGATTTCATTGCAATTTACTAACAGCGATCCATGAATGGTTTTGGGAATCCTAAAGGTCAATCGACACCATTAAGTGTAACGGTGGTCACCGTTTCCGCTTTTTGGTATATGGCTATTTTGGCGGGCTTGACCATCTTAACCCAGCTTGCTCAAATCTTTTCAATCGCGTTCAAAATTTACGCTTACGCATGCATCCCAATCGCAATCATCATCTCCGGTTGTGTTTTTGTGGCCGGTAAAAACCTTATCCGGGAAAGTTTTCCTAAAGACACGAAGAACCTGATTTTCATCCTGCTGCTCGGCTTGATTGGGGTCTTCCTGTCGGTTTCCATGCACAGGCTGGGGCGCATCGGCCCGGATGAGTATTATTACTCTCCGAACGCGGTCTATTCTATCCAGTATCCCGACGCTGCGATGGGGTTTGTATCGCGTTTGTTTTTTAGCAGGACGCCCATGTTCAGCGTTTCTTTTTTTACGGCCGGGCCTTATGAATATATTCAAGCTGCCGCCGCCTTCCTATCCCACGCCTCATTCGTGACCGTATATTACAGATTTGCAGCCGGCGCAGCCGGCTTTCTAATCCCACTTTCAATCTTCCTGGTGATATTCTATTTTTGCGGAGAGGTCGAATCGGCGATTTTGGGAGCGCTTGTCACCGTTTGTGCAATTACTGTAACCGCTGAGACCGCCTGGACACCTGGGGTATATTCATTCATTCGCGCCTTCGAAGGGAAATCCTTTCTTCTCTCAGCCGGAATGCCGTTGTTTGCCGCATTCAGTTTTCGATACTTTGTGAAACAGGATCTTGTACATTGGCTTCAGTTGACTGCCCTCGTCGTCGGACTAGGGGGAATGAGTACAACTTCCTTCATGATCCTGCCAATGCTTGGCGTTATCTTATTTTTATCCCATTGGGTCAGCTTCAGAAACACCATGGCCTCCATAAAAAGCTTCCTGCTTCACTGTATCTCTTATTTTTCAATTTTTCTTTATCTGGGGGTGTACGCATTAGCCGCAGCCCATTTCGACGGGCTGAATAATGCCATTGTGTTGAACAAAGGCTTCCCGACCGATTTCATGGGTTATCTGAGCGGATTTGTGAACCCATCGTTTCCGATTACCGCAGTGATGGCCGTTGTGTTTTCCGTATCCGCTTTGATCATTCTAAAAGGAACGAGCCGGCTCGTTTTATCCTTATGGATGGCATTCACGGTACTCTTTGTGCTCAACCCGATTGTCTCCCAAATTCTCTTGAATTATTTTAAAGGAATCTATTTTCGAGCCTTTTATATTTTTCCTTTCCCAGCCGTGGTCGGTATTACGACGGCAGCCATCTACATGCTTCTCAAGCGCCGCAGGGTATTATACGGATATTTTTGGGGTTTGGTGATTTGCGGCATCTCGCTGGCATCAGTCTTTTTACTTCCATCCTCAATTCTTCACGGTAATGCCTATGATTTTGGAAATTGGATCAACGATCCCACCCTTGTAACGGCGAGAGAGATCGCCGGGGTTGCTCCAAAAGGCATCATGCTTGCTCCTTATCCCATTTCCGGCGCGATCAGCATGTCGAGCGGGAATTACCCACAAATGCTTGCCCGCCCGGATCTCATACTTTTTTATCTAAACCTTCAGAATAAAGAAGAGGATGCCAGCCTGCGCCTGGAGGCACAAAAATTTCTCGTGGGACAGACGAACGATATTCAACCAATAGAAAAATTGCTCACCTTATATCCGGAGATCCGCTCCCTGGTCTTCTACAACGGTGCTTATCTTGCAAACGAGAAAATAATCAAACAATTGCTCGATAAGAATGGCTTTGTAAAAGTCAAGGATTTTGTTTCCGGCATTGTGATTTTCGAAAAGTGAGAGGGCAACCCTACGCCCCACCCCCAATCGCCTTCGGCGTGCTTCGCGACCTCCCC
>PMLN01000127.1 GCA_003158885.1 Anaerolineae bacterium | reverse complement strand
TGTACAGAATCACGGCAACTCCTAGAGAGCCCAAGAGAAGAACGGAGTGGCTGGGTCAGTGGGCTTTTTTGATAATTCGCCCTTGAATTTTAGGCGAAAGCCCATCATGTGAGCCGCTCCGGAGAAGAATCCGTCAGCGTGCTATAATCCAATCAGCATATGAATATTTCTGAGTTCGCCCTATTTTTGGAGAAGTGGCATGACCAACCTTAAACAATCAACTCCGTCCGATGTTGCTTTTGTTCCACCTCAGATCAACAGTCTCGAAGATACCGGGCTTTCATCGCTCTGGCTTCAGGATTTGGTGCTGAAAGTTTTATACTTTCGCGGTTCCATAACGGGTTTCAAACTCGCAGAAGAAATTGCACTTCCCATGGCCGGTGTCACGGATCAACTGCTGGCCGCTCTAAAGCTGGAAAAATACATTGAGGTCAAGTCTGCCCAGGGCGGGTTGGGGGAAGGCGCCTATACGTACAGTATTACGGGCGCGGGCATCCTGCGTGCGCGCGAGGCGCTGGATCGCAGTCAGTACGCAGGTCAGGCGCCTGTGCCTTTTGAAGTGTATAACGAAGCAATCCGCCGCCAGAAGAGCGGACGCATAACGGTCACCACGCGTACCATGCGCCAAATCCTGTCACAACTGGTGATCTCTGAAGCCACTTTCCAACGGCTTGGCCCCGCCCTCAATTCAGGCACCTCCATTTTCCTGTATGGCCCTCCCGGCAACGGCAAGACCAGCGTGGCGCGTGCCTTTGGCAATCTCGTACTCAGCCAGACGATGTACATTCCCTTTGCTCTGTATCTGGATGGGCAGGTGATAAAACTTTATGACGCCACCAGCCATAGGCTTGTTTCCGACTCGGATGGCGATGATGCCGCCTCACCCTCCGGTAATATACGCACCGCTAGGCGCGATCCGCGCTGGGTGAAAATCCACAGGCCGTTCATCGTGGTCGGCGGGGAATTGACCCTCGAGGGTTTGGACCTGGTCTTCGACGATACGCACAAGTATTATGAGGCGCCATTCCAGGTAAAGGCCAACGGCGGCATTTTGTTGATCGATGACTTTGGCAGGCAGCAGGTGCGCCCGCGCGATCTGTTGAACCGCTGGATTGTCCCGCTTGAAAACCGTGTCGACTTTTTGCGCCTCCATACGGGAAGAAAAGTGGAAGTGCCATTCGATGTACTGGTGGTCTTCGCCACCAATTTACCGCCCAGAGATTTGGTGGACGAAGCCTTTCTGCGCCGTCTCCGCCACAAGATCGAGATCGGTGATCCTTCATATGAAGAGTACCGCGAGATCTTCCGCCGCGTGGCCAATGATAAAAAGATCGAATACAGCGACCAGGGGCTGGCATATCTCTTGCAGGAATGGTACGTCAAACACAACCGCAAGCTGCGCGCCTCCCATCCGCGCGACTTGTGCGATCAAATCCTTGATATCTCGCACTATCTTTCCGTGCCGCCCGCGATGACGCGCGAGATGATTGACCGCGCCGCGCAGGCATACTTTGTGGAAATCTGACGCTTTCGTTTTATGTTTTTAGTTTAAACCGCAAAACGAAAAACGCAATCATGTTTGATTTTCTCTCTCATCCCATCATTTTTGCTCACCGCGGCGCCTCGGCTTACGCGCCTGAAAATACACTCGCGTCTTTTGAGCTGGCTATATTCCAAGGCGCGGATGCGATTGAACTCGATGCCAGAATCAGCGCAGATGGCCAGGTTGTTGTAATTCATGACCCGGCGGTGGATCGCACCACGAACGGTCACGGACGCGTAGAGCAATTAACTTCAACAGAACTGGGTTCATTAGATGCAGGCAGTTTCTTTTCAGAGAAATATCGCGGCGAGAAGATACCACTGCTCGAAGAAGTCTTTGAAACAGTTGGCAAAAAGATTTTTATCAACGTTGAGTTTAAGAACTCGGCTGCGCGACACGATCAATTGGTTGAAAAGGTTTGCGTTTTGGTTAAACAGCATGGCTTGGAAAAGAGGATCGTCTTTTCATCCTTGCTCGCATCCGATCTTAAAAAGGCAAAACGATTATTGCCTGAAATTCCCTGCGGCTTACTCGCTCTCAAAGGATGGATGGGAGGCTGGGCTCGTTCTTTTGGATTCACTTTCGGGGATTACGTTGCTTTGCATCCGTATCTGACGGATGTAACCAAGCAGCAAGTGGTGCGCGTACATCGCCTCAAACGTCGTATTCATGTGTGGACGGTGAACAAAGTGGAAGAGATGGTGTGCTTGAGCAATTGGGGAGTGGATGGGTTCTTCACGGATGATCCCCAGCTGGCTTTGCGCGCCGTGGGAAGGTCATCGTGATCCTGAATGGCATGTGGCGTCTCAATGGCCGGGGTGGTCGAGCGATGATATTGAAGCGCATCCTTTTGGCTGTGACACTCTCGGTATTGATTCTGACTTCGATTGGTTCTCCATTCCCAGTCCTTGCCCAGACCCCCACGCCTCCTCTTCAGGTCCGGCAATTATTTAATGCCATGACCCCGGAAGAACGTGTGGGTCAATTATTCCTGGTATCTTTCACGGGTACGGAGACAGGCCAGCAGTCCCAAATTTATGATTTGATCGTCAACCATCATATTGGCGGGGTGGTCCTATCCGCGGCGGACGACAATTTTGCTGCCGTTCCGAATACGGTGACTTCAGCATATCAATTGATCCAAAGCCTGCAGAGTATTGAATTGAACAGTGCGCAGAACTCTTCAGGCACCCCGACTCCTACGCCAATGGTTCAACAGGCTTATGTGCCCTTGTTTATCGCAATGGCGCAGGATGGCGATGGCGCAACCGGAGATCAGATCTTGAGCGGATTGACGCCGCTGCCCTCCGAGATGGCGATTGGCGCGTCGTGGCAGCCTGACCTTGCCAATAAAGTTGGATCCGTCATGGGGCAGGAGCTTTCAGCGCTGGGCGTGAATATGTATTTAGGCCCGTCGCTCGATGTGGTCGATTCGCCCAATCCATCTGCCAACGGTGATTTGGGTTCGAGCGTCTTTGGCGGCGATCCGTATTGGGTCGGCCAAATGGGCAGCGCCTATATCAGCGGCTTGCATGCCGGCAGTCAAAACAAAATGCTGGTGATTGCCAAACATTTTCCCGGCGAAGGGAGTTCCGACCGGCCCAATGAGCAGGAGATTGCCACCGTCCGCAAATCGCTTGATCAATTGAAACTGGTTGACCTGAATCCATTCTTTGCAGTGACCGGCGCAAGCTCTTCATCAGGTGCGGTCGCGGATGGTTTATTGGTTTCCCATATTCGTTATCAGGGCTTTCAAGGGAATATTCGCGCCACCACACGGCCAGTGAGCTTTGATCCGCAGGCGCTCGCAACCATCCTCAGCCTGCCGCAACTCAGTGCCTGGCATGATAATGGCGGGCTGATCGTCAGCGATGATCTTGGTACAAATGCTGTGCGGCAGTTTTACACCTCAGGCACAAGTTTCCCGGCTCAAACTGTGGCGCGCGATGCCTTCGTTGCCGGGAATGACCTGTTATATCTGGGCAATATTGTTTCCAGTGACCAGCCGGATTCTTATTCCACGGTTTTGGAAATTCTTAGCTTCTTCGCCCAGAAGTATCACGAAGATCCCACTTTTGCCCAGAGAGTCGATTCTTCAGTATTGCGTATTCTGAGTCAAAAATATCGCCTATATGGAAATTTCGATCTCGCCAGTGTCCTTGGCTCCAAAACAGATTTGGGGGTCATTGGCCAATCTCAGTCGGTCACGCTGGATGTTGCGCGCCGCTCTGCCACGCTGGTCAGTCCCGGGCCGCAGGATTTGACCACACTGATGCCATCGCCGCCTCAAATTCGCGACCGCATGGTGTTCATTACGGATAGCGAGCAGGTCAAACAGTGCAGTACTTGTCCTGCCCAGGCGGATCTGGATATCAGCGCGCTTCAAAATGCAGTTGCCCAGCTTTTCGGCCCGCAAGGCAATCAAAATTCCTTCCTGCGCCTCTCCTCGTATTCGCTAAGCGATGTTTCTGCGCTTTTGACCGGCAATAACCCGCCGCCCAACCTGGAATCGGATTTAAGCCATGCGGATTGGGTTGTGGTATCCCTGGCGGGTACGGGGAACGGCCGGTCTCAAATGATCAGCCGGTTTCTTTCTGAACGTCAGGATTTGCTGCGTGATAAGCATGTGATCCTTTTCTCGTTCAA
>PMLN01000143.1 GCA_003158885.1 Anaerolineae bacterium | reverse complement strand
GGGGGTTAGGTCTGGGTTAGGTCTCATTGATGCGAAGAATTCTACGATCACAAGCCTGCTTTCACAATACCTACCCTTATGAGGGGAGGGGGCTTCTGCGTCAACATCAGTGACTAATACAAATTACCGCGCATTGATTTTGAATTAGCGAAAATTCGCGTAAATTCGTGGATATAACCGGGGTTCGTTTCGGAGTCCGAAGTCTTCTGACTTCTGGCGAAATCCGGTCACCCTTCGGGGATGCTTCGCGAAGATTTCGCACTCCGCGCTTACATACTTTGAGTGCTCCCAATCGCTATATGCTATAATTTTCCCATGCGATCAAAGTTGTTTGACAAACAGGTTGGTTTGTGCTATAAAACAAGCATATCCCCCCTGTTCCTTCGGGGACAGGGTGCGAGGCGGTCTTTGACCGCCTCTGCTTTTTAACCTGGCGGTGGAAAAATGAAAACAATCGTTTATGTGGATGGCTTCAACCTGTACTACGGCGCAGTCAAGGGCACTCCCTACAAGTGGCTGAATGTTCTGACCCTGTGCAAGTTTCTTCTGCCCAAAAACCAGATTATCAAAATTAAGTATTTCACGGCGCCTGTTACGGCCCGTCCCAACGATCCCGATCAACCGAATCGCCAGCAATTATTTTTTCGCGCCTTGCACACCATCCCCGAACTTGAAATTATTTTTGGCCATTTCCTTTCGCACGAGATCATGATGCCTCTTGCGCACCCGGCGCCGGGGGAACCCAAACACGTGCGCGTCATCAAGACCGAAGAAAAAGGTTCAGATGTGAATATTGCCGCGCACATGGTTAATGATGGGCATAAAGGCCTTTACCAGGTCGCGATATTGGTTTCAAATGATTCTGATCTGGTGGAACCCGTTAAAATTGTGCGCAATGAATTGAAACTTCCGGTGGGGGTGCTGAACCCCTTTGTCAATACGGCCAGTTATGACCTTCGCAGATATGCCACCTTTGTAAAGCCCATTCGTTCCGGCGCACTTTCCGCCAGCCAGTTTCCTCCCACGCTAAAGGACTCCAAAGGCACATTCTACAAACCTGCATCATGGTAATGCTTCATCAGTTGCTCGATCTGTTTCCGCTGAATGTTGTGCATAATATTCGTCATAATACCTTTGCGCCCTCGATATGAGCGCAAAAGCTTTTTGTCCCTCATACACCTTTGACAAACTGTGCTGCCACACGAGGGAATAAGGCATTTTGAGCATGAAGACACTCCTGATGAAAGTTCTGCTTTCCAGATTTGTCCGCAACTTCTCTACATATGTGATTTGGCTAGCCCAGACGTTTGCATTTACCCCCTCCCCAAATTCAGTGCCGTAGCGCAGCGAAGGTTCTGCATTTGGGGAGGGTTGGGGTGGGGCTGCATCCCCTCCTCCATTTACCATTCCCGACTCCCGAATAACGAATACCGAATATCGAATATCGAATATCGCTTCCCCCCTTTTCCCCTATCCCCCTCCTCCCGCAATCCCTCCCTCCGTCAACTTCCTCAGATCCGACAGCGCCGAATCGATTTCTTCCACTGTAACCGCCCTATCCTCATCCCTATGCTTCAGCAATCCCGCCTTCGCCTTCTCGATTGCCAGCTCGCGGATTGAAGCGTTCTTTGCCAGCGCTTCCTTTACCAATCCCGCACCCTGCGAATACCCGATGATGGGGTTGAGCGCCGTCACCACGATTGCATTCTTTGATAACCAGCCTTCCGCCTTCTCGCGGTTCGCCGTCAAGCCCTTCACTGCCCGTTCCGTAAATGCGTTCACCGCCCCGATCGTCACCTGCATCATCTCGAACAGATTATGCGCCGCGATCGGCATCATCACGTTCAATTCCAATTGGCCCGCTTGCACCGCCATCGCAATCGCCGTGTCGCACCCGATCACATGGAACATCGCCTGGTCGAGCATTTCCGCCATCACCGGGTTGACCTTGCCCGGCATGATGCTCGAGCCGGGTTGCACTGCGGGCAAACGGATCTCATCCAGTCCGGTGGATGGCCCGGATGCCAGCAGGCGGAAATCGTTTGCGATGCGGATCAAAGTCAATGCCAGCGTGCGGATCGAACCGGAGAAGTCTGCCGCGTCCGCCAGCGATTGCATTGATTCGAATAGATTATCGCATTCATATAACTTCAAACCGGTTAATTCGGATAATTTCTGGATCATCCTCTTGTGATATTCAGGGTGTGCGTTCAATCCCGAACCGACCGCCGTCCCCCCGATTCCGATTCGTCTCATTCCCTCCGCCGAACGCGCGATCCGTTCTGATTCGCGCTCGACCGCCTTGGCATACGCCCCGAATTCCTGACCCAGTCGCACCGGCACCGCGTCCTGCAAATGTGTGCGTCCCGATTTGACGATGCCATCGAATTCGCGCGCCTTCGCCTCCAGTGCCGATTGCAGACCTTTCAGCGCGCTCAGCAGTTCGTCCAACCGCCACAACCCGCCCAGGCGGATCGCGGCCGGGATCACATCGTTGGTGGATTGTGCCATGTTGACGTGGTCGTTCGGGTGGACATAATACTTGCCCAGCTCGCCACCCAGGATTTGCGTGGCGCGGTTGGCGATCACCTCATTCGCGTTCATGTTGTGGCTCGTGCCTGCCCCGGCCTGGAATGGATCCACCACAAACTCCGCATCCCATTTCCCGTCCATCACTTCCTGTGCGGCTTTGATGATTGCATCGGATAATTGCTTTGCCGTGAATTTCTTTCCGTCCACTTCCCGGTCCTTGAACAAGCCCAGGTCCGTATTCACTTCAGCCGCCGCGCGCTTGATCACGGCCACCGACCAGACGAATGCTCTCCATGGTCGCAGTCCTGAAATGGGGAAGTTCTCCACCGCCCGTTCCGTCTGTACGCCATACAGCGCCTTGGCCGGGACGTGCAGTTCGCCCAGCGAATCTTTTTCAATGCGGAATTCATTCTCGCTCATTTCATTCTCCTCAACTTTGAAATCTTGTGACGCTGGCTATATTTTAACCCCAATTCGGGATGCGTAACTTCACTTCTAGCCGATGCTTTCCTCCCTCCCCAAATTCAGCGCCGTAGCGTAGCGAAGGTTCTGCATTTGGGGAGGGCAGGGTGGGGCATGGTTTATGAACCATGATCCATGAACCATTTCCTATTTCCTTCATCCTTCCTCTCACTTCTCACTTCTCACATCTCACTTCTTACTTCTTTCCCCTTTCCCCTACGGTGTTTCATATTCAAAATACCAGTCCGTCCCATCCGTCCGATGACTCGACGTCTCCCCGATCACTTCAAAGAATGTCTGTCCGGGTTTCATGGCAATCGGTGTTCCGTCCAAATTCGTCATCACCAGCGGCTGGTTGATATCCGTGCGCACCCAATAGGCGGGTATCGCCTCCCCGTTACGGAATACAAACGCGTTTCCCGAATCGATCAAATTGATATGGAATACGCTGTCCTCTTGCTCGTTTTCGTTCATGAACGTATGCGGTACGAACAGCACCACCACATTATCCGCTGCCACCTGCCGCCCGTTTAAATAATCCGTTAGCGGTGCATAGGTCGCGGGTTTATTGTCGCGCGTATCGTCCGCCTCCTCGTAACGCAGATAACGGCCAGATGCCGGGTCGTATTGCCAGTAGTTATAGTCGTCGGTCGAATAGGAGGTGTAGATCCGCGCCGCTGTGGATGTGCTTGCTGGCGACAACGGGCTGAATAAGGCGCTTCGTATATCCTGTGGCGAATTATCCAGATGCAGTTGTGCCGCGCAGTCGTTCCACTTGGTGATATCGAAGTAGGCATTGTTGTACAGTTCGATGTTGCGGTGGCTGTTGAAATAGGGCGGACAGCTTCCGTATCCCTGTAACACCAGCAATTGATTCAGGTCGCCGCTCATGAAATAGCTCATTTCGCGTGGGTCCGCATATTGGAACGCGAAGAAAGCGTGGTACATCCGCACGATATGCTCGTTGAAGTAGCGTCCGGAACGCACCGGCCCGACCATGTTCGTGGTGTTCCCATAAAAGACCGCCATGAAGCGCGTCAGATAAGGTTCTTCATAGTATTCGAATACCACGTCTGCCAGGGTCAACCCCGCTTGGGGTCGCACATAGCGCGGATAATTCGTAACGGTAATTGCCAGCGGTCGGCGCTTCAGCAGGCTCGCGTCGGCGGGCGGTAGGCCGGTCAATGGATCGATATTGGATGCAACCGTACTGCTGGTGGGTGATGCTTGCGGCGCGGGCTTTGTTCCATCTTCTTGTATGGTCGCTTGTGGTATGACCGGTATCATGCTTGACGTAGGGGTACCGTTTGCCGGTCTCCCATTAGGCGATGTGGTGCACGCACACAGAACAATCATTAAAACCAATAGATGGAATCTGATTCGCAGGGAATGTTTTTGCATGGTTGTGATTAAGGTGGATAAGACTCTTTAGAG
>PMLN01000136.1 GCA_003158885.1 Anaerolineae bacterium | reverse complement strand
CAACCTGGTTGTGCTTGAATCGACCTCGCCGCCGCGCACCACGATCGAACTTATTGCCCCGATCCTGGCCCGTTCGGGACTTCAAGCGGGCCGCGATTTCCATCTGGCTTACTCACCGGAACGCGTTCTGCCGGGTCAGATCCTGCGTGAGTTGATCGAGAACGCGCGTGTCATCGGCGGCGTCACACCTGAATCCGCCAAAGCCGGCGCCGACCTTTATTCCATCTTTGTCAAAGGTGAAATTGTCCAAACCGACGCGACCACCGCGGAAATGGTCAAGTTGATGGAAAATACCTATCGCGATGTAAACATTGCCATTGCCAATGAATTCGCACGGCTGGCCGATAAGTTCGGCGTGGATGTCTGGGAAGCCATCTCGCTTGCCAACCGCCATCCGCGCGTAAAGATTCTAAGTCCCGGCCCCGGCGTCGGCGGGCACTGTATCAGTGTGGACCCATGGTTCCTAGTTGAGTCAGCGCCGGAATTGACGCCGTTAATCCATACCTCACGCAAGGTCAACAATGCGCAGCCCGGGCATGTAGTGAACTTGGTAAAGCGGGCGCTAGGCTCGCTAAAAGACAGGAGAATCGCCGCTCTGGGGCTGGCTTATAAACCCGATGTGGATGACCTGCGGGAAAGCCCGGCGGTGGAAGTCGTACATCTGTTACAGGCGGAAGGCGCGCTCGTCAAAGCATGGGAGCCATTCAAACCGGAAGCAAATATAAAAGGCGTTCACATGGCAACCAGCCTGGAAGATGCGCTCAAAGATTCAGATGCAATCCTGCTATTGGTGCGCCACACTGAATTTATCCACCTAAAACCCGCCGAGATCGCAACGAAGACAAAAGCCCGCATCCTGATCGATACCGTCAACGGATGGAATGTTCCAGAATGGCAAAGCGCGGGATTCGCACTCACGCGGCTGGGTGTGAGAAAGCAATAAAACGTAAAGCGTAAAACGCAAAGATCACACTTGCGTTTTGCTGCCTGCCTATGATGAAAATTCTTTCTGTTTTTGGCACACGCCCCGAAGCGGTGAAAATGGCGCCCGTCATCCATGAATTGAGGCGAACACCGAATATCGAATCGCGTGTGTGCGTCACCGCTCAACACCGGCAAATGCTCGACCAAGTGCTGGATTTATTCAACATCCAGCCGGAATACGATTTGGACTTGATGCGGGAGGATCAATCGCTGGCAGAGCTGAGCGCGGCGATCTTTACGCATCTCGACCCCATCCTCTCCGATTACAAACCGGATTGGGTGCTGGTGCAAGGCGATACGACCACAGTGGCCATCACCGCCCTGCTTGCCTATTATCGCCGCATCCGCGTTGGGCACGTTGAGGCCGGACTCCGCACACACGATAAATGGCAGCCTTTCCCGGAAGAGATCAACCGCCGCGTGGCAGGCGTGATTGCCGATCTGCATTTTGCACCCACGCAGTGGACGAAACGAAACCTGCTTCGGGAAGGAATACAAGAGAGCGCAATCGCGGTCACCGGCAACCCTGTTATCGACGCGCTGCATTTCGCAGCGGAACAGCCGGAGCCGGACGAGATCACGCAACTCGGCAATAAATTGGGAATCGGGAAGCGGGAAGCAGGCAAAAGGCTGATCCTGGTAACCGCTCACCGGCGGGAAAATTTTGGCAAGCCGCTCAAAGAGATCTGCAGCGCCCTGAAAGAACTCGCTTCACGCGGTGATGTGGAAATCGTTTATCCGGTGCATCTTAATCCCAACGTGCAGGAACCGGTGTATCGCATTTTGAAGGGTGTAGATCACATTACGCTCCTTCCACCGCTAGATTATCTGCCACTGGTCGGCTTGATGAAACGAGCCACAGTAATCCTGACCGACTCGGGCGGAATCCAGGAGGAGGCGCCGGCCTTCGGCATCCCTGTCCTGGTATTACGCGAAGTAACGGAGCGGCCGGAGGGTGTCCAAGCGGGAACCCTGAAACTGGTCGGAACGGCGGCAGACCGGATCGTCCAGGAAACGACGCGGCTTTTGGATGATGAATCTGCATATCGAGCCATGGCCAAGGCGGCAAACCCATTTGGGGACGGCCATGCGGCAGAAAACATCGTTAGAGCCTTGCTGAATTACAAACCATAGTCCGTATTCGATATTCGTTATTCGGTATTCGGGAATCGGGCTTGGGGAATAGCTTTGCAAAGTCAGAAAGCGAACCGCGAAGCGATAATGCAGAAGAACAAGGGCAGGCGCACTTGAGGATTTCCTGTTTTCCTAGCGTACTTCCCGCCTTTCGCGTTGAAAAAAAATGAAAACATAGGCGCGCCACGGATTCTGGGAAGGCAATACCGGCTTAACACTTTGTAATGCCAATCCGAATCAATTGTGTGTATAATCATATAGATGATGTTGTTACGCCGCTTGCTGGCATTGTTCTTTGCCATCTGCCTAGTGGCAATCCCATGGTCTTCTGCGAACGCTCAAGGCCCTGAACCCCGCTATTTTCCAGAGACCGGCCACAATGTGCAAGGGGATTTCCTGAGGTTCTATAACGCCGTCTCCGATCCCCTGATGCTTTACGGCTACCCCATTACCGATCAATTTCAAAGAACCGACGGGCTGTTGGTCCAATACTTCCAGCGTGCCCGATTCGAATATCACCCCGAATTGTCAGACGGCCAGCGTGTGGTTCTCACCGATGTCGGCAGTCAAATGTACATTCCCGCGATCCAACTCAATATTTCCAATCCCTTCGCCTGCCGCTCCTTCACCGAAACCAGTTTCTTCGTGTGTTTTTCTTTTCTCGATTTTTATAACAAGTACGGAGGCGAGCTTCAATTCGGATATCCCATCTCGCCATTCGAATATCATGACAGCCTGATCGTCCAATATTTCCAGAAGGCGCGCATGGAATGGCGTCCATCCAACCCGGAAGGCGAGCGCGTAGTTCTGACCGACCTTGGAAGTTTAGCCTTCGACAAGTTCAAGGAGGACCCGGTTCGCAAGGACCCTGTCCAGCCGTTGAACGCCAGCATCCAGCCGGAAATTATTTCCTTGCAAGTGCGCGCTTTTGTATGGAAGGCCGTCACTGCGGGAAGCGACCAGCAGGCTATTTTCATCATTGTCAACGACCAGAGCGGCCAGCCTCTCAATAACGCGGCCTGCACTGCCACCATTCACTGGCTGGGCGAATCGGCACAGATCATCCACAGCAATACAAACAGCAGCGGCATCGGAACGATCCAGCTTTCTTTTGTGAACAAGCCATCCGGCAGCCTAATCCCCATCGATGTGAATTGTCAGTACGAAAACAACCTGACGGGCAGTACAACCACCTCGTTCAGAATTTGGTATTAAGCTAATCCAACAAATCCTTCAAATTAAATACCGGGCCATCCTTGCAGACGAGCAATTGTCCGCGGCCGGAATCCAGGGTGCAGACCCCGCATTCGGCGAGGGCGCCGCACGGCATAGAAGCCCGAATCAAAATCTGGGACTCATTACTGACCCTTAACCGACTGCTCCCGGCAAATATTTTCTTCAACTCGAGCAGTGATTCGCGCCTGGCGTCCAAGGCGATGTAATCCGCCCAAGCGCAAACATCCTTCAACGCATCCAGCGGCTGAACCTCGACTTGAAGAGGAAGATCATCCGGCGGGTGCTTACAAACCAGGACGATGGAGGTCTCCTGTTTCAAAGCAATACCCAGCAAAGCCATCAAGTACAACGGCGAATCATCAAATGCGATCAAGGCAATCCGGCGCGCATCCTTCGGGAGAAGAAAACCGTGTCCGAGGGGGCCGCGCAAATAAAGGCGTGTACCAATCCCCCATGAAGCGGGGATTGGCGGCGCGGCGAGGAAGCCGTTTGCACTGATCTTGTGGATTCCGGCGAAAGACTCGCCCAAGAAAACGGGAAACGCCAATGGCAAGTCCGATCCTTCGGCATAAGCAAGGAGATATTGCCCCGGTGCAGGGATCAAAGAAGGCTCACACTGAATCCACACAGCGGGTGTCCCATTCAGCAAAACAAGTTCCCTGACAATTCCTTCGGCCTGCACAGCCTCATCTTAGCATGGCTTTCAAGGCGGGGCAAGCGGTTATAATTAAAACCATCAAATTGCTTCAAGGAGAATGTAAATGAATATTGCCAGTGCATTTCAAGGAATTGCCACGATCGCCTGGATCGGCTTCCTAGCATTGTTGGCCCTGACGATCCTGCGCGCCAGCCGAAGGCAACCCACGAAAGGATTCAGAGCCTTTGTGATCGTTTTGTTCGTCGCGGCGCTCTTATTGACAGGCATCGGCATGGGAACTGTATTTTTGCAGGCCGACCAGTATGGTGTCGTGATCTCCGCGTTCCAACAGAATGGGTATCGGGCCCAACCGCTAGGCCCGGGCTTACATTGGATCACGCCATTTTTGGAGAGCGTGCAACCGTATTCCAGCGCAAAACAAACCTACACGATGTCATCCACACCGGCAGAAGGCCAGGTCACGGGCGACGATTCCATCGAAGCCCGCACGAAGGACGGCCAACAGGTTTATATTGATGCATCGGTGATCTACGCGATCGATCCCGCCCATCTGATTAACCTGCACATTACGTGGCAAGACCGTTATCAGGACAATGTGGTGCGCCCGGTCGCGCGCGCCGCGATCCGGGATGCGGTATCGCAATACGGCGTGGAAGAAATTGTCAGCACCAAGCGCTCCCAACTCGAGCAGACGATTACGGATACGATCAAAGAGGGCCTGACCGCGAACAATCTGACCCTGGTGGACTTCCTCCTGCGCAACATCCGCTTTAGCGATGAATACGCCAAGGCGGTCGAGCAAAAGCAAATTGCCGAACAGCAAGCCCAGCAAGCCGCTTATGTGGTTGAACAAAGGAAGCAGGAAGCGGAACAGGCACGACAAGTGGCACAAGGCCAGGCGGATGCGGCAGTCATCGCCGCCAAAGGCGCAGCGGATGCGCGACTCCTCCAGGCCCAGGCAGAAGCCCAAGCGAATAAACTCCTGACCGACTCGCTGACCCCGGAACTTCTTCAGTACCAGTACATCATCAGGCTATCGCCAAACGTTCAAGTCATCTTTATTCCAACCGGCGACCAGTTCATCCTGCCGCTGCCCAATGTAACAATCCCCAAATAAACCCAGGCGATCTCGGGCGCAAAACCTTGCGAAGGTTTTTGATAACGCCCTGTATTTTTATGAGAAACCTTCGCAAGGCTCAGTGATTGTGAGACTCAACCAGGCAGGCCGCGCTTTCCTGTTCGAGGACCTCGGAGAGACGTAACCTGCAAGGATAATTCAGGAGCATATGAATCAAGTGAAACCAAGCGGACGGCAAATTCGCCTGACGAGTTTGTCGGCTTGCGCGGGTTGAGCATCGAAGCTCAACGCGGAAACGCTGGCGCAGGTGCTGCGCCCCGTGCAGGATATCTTCAAACCGTCCGATTACCCTGACCTATTGATCGGACTCGAAGGCCCGGACGATGCGGCGGTCTGGCGGCTGGACGATGCGCGCGCCCTGGTCGTGACCACCGATTTCTTCACGCCGGTAGTGGATGAGGCCTATGATTACGGCGCGATCGCGGCAGCGAACAGTCTTTCAGATGTTTACGCGATGGGCGGAACCCCATTCCTGGCTTTGAACGTAGCCGCGCTGCCAGCCGACCTGCCCACCGAGATCTCCGCCGAAATTTTACGCGGCGGCGCGGAAAAAGCACGTGAGGCGGGTGTCGTCATCGCGGGAGGACACACGGTCCAGGATAAAGAACCAAAGTACGGCTTGGTTGTGATCGGTTTCGTCCATCCACAGAAGATGCTGAGCAAAGGAGGACTGAAAGCCGGCGACGCATTGGTATTGACCAAGCCGCTGGGGTTCGGAGTCACAACCACGGCTTTGAAGCGCGAACAAGCTGATGAAAAAGATGTTAAAGAAGTTGTCGGATGGATGACGAAGCTGAATAAAACCGCAGGACAACTAGCCATTGAATTCAATTTGCGCGGCGGCACAGATATCACCGGATTCAGCCTGCTCGGCCACGGCTGGGAAATGGCAAACGCCGCGAATCTGTCACTGGAGCTTGAATACCATAAGATCCCATTTGTCAGTTGTGCGCGTAAATACGCCGAGATGGGAGCTTTTGCAGGCGGACTATTCGATAATCAAGCCTACTTTAGATCGCATGTGCAATTCAATCAAGCGCTGGATGAACCCTCACAGATGCTTTTATTCGATCCGCAGACCAGCGGCGGATTATTACTCGGCGTTCCGCAGGAAAAGCTGGAGGCGTTCATGAAACGCGCAAAAGAACTTGAGCAACCCGCCTGGAATATTGGAAAAGTCAAGGAAGGCAAAGGGATTCAGATTGTCGAATGAATTATTCTGGGAGACGCTTTCCGAAGCCTGGCAGGCCGCGCTCGAAATGGCCTGGGAGGGATATTGCGCCGGAACCCTGCCCATCGGCGCAGCAGTGGCAGATCGTGAAGGCAAAGTCCTTTCACGCGGGCGCAACCGCAGCATGGATCAATGCGCTCCCAACAAACAGATCTTTGGCGATATGCTGGCTCATGCCGATGGCTCGTCAATCGGGTAAAATAGTAAGCGAAACTTCATGACCATCAGTATCGAGATCATCATCCTTTTTCTCCTGCTCCTGCTCAACAGCTTATTCGTACTTTCGGAGATGGCAGTCGTATCGTCGCGCAAAGCACGGCTTCAGCAGAAAGCGAACGAGGGGGACAAACGCGCCGTCCGCGCGTTGAACCTGGCGCAAAACCCCAGCATTTTCCTTTCCACGGTCCAGATCGGAATTACATTGATCAGCATTTTATTGGGTGCGGTCAGCGGGCCGATGTTTTCCATACCGCTGGCAGGCATCCTTAAACGGTGGCCACTTTTGGATCCGTACGCCGATTCTCTGGCGCTGGTAATCGTGGTCGTAGTGATCACCGGCTTGTCCCTGGTAGTGGGAGAACTGGTCCCCAAACGGCTGGCACTGCATAACCCGGAAAAAATCGCGGCGTCCATTTCCGGAACGATGACCTTCGTATCCAAATTATTTTCGCCGCTGGTCTGGCTCTTGGGGCGCACCACGGATTTTATTTTACAAATGATCGGCATCACGCCGGGCAAGGAATCACCCATCACTGAGGAAGAAATCCAATTGCTGATGGGACAGGGAACAGAAGCCGGTGTATTTGCAGAAGCCGAGCAGGAAATGGTCGAAGGTGTGTTCAGCTTGAGCGATTCGCGGGTCTACTCACTTATGACGCCGCGCACCGACGTGGTTTGGCTCGACACTGCGGATTCATCCGACGAGATCAGGCGCAAAATCTCAGAAAGCACGTATTCACGTTTCCCGGTCTGCCAGGATAGCCTCGACAGCGTGCTGGGTTTCATCAAGGCGCGTGACCTGCTGGCGCCGCCCAATCTTTCCAGCGATCAGTTCAAACTCAAAGACAAACTACGGCCGGCCATGTATATTCCCGAAACCATGCTGGCTTCTCGGGCATTGGAAGTTTTCAAAGAGAAGAATGCCGAATTGATGTTCGTGATAGACGAATTTGGAAGCCTGCAAGGCCTGTTGACCCTCAACGACATCATCGAGGAAATCGTCGGCGATATCGAAGTCGAGCCGCAGGCCATGCAGCGCCAGGATGGCTCGTGGCTGTTGGACGGTATGTTGGAAGTGGACAACTTCAAAGAGATTTTCAAGGTTGAAGCCCTGCCGCACGAGGATGAATACGAAACCTTGAGCGGATTCGTGATGATGTCGCTCGGACGCATGCCGCAGGCGGCGGACCATTTCGAATGGAACGGCCTGCGTCTTGAGGTGATGGATATGGACGGCCATCGCGTGGACAAGGTACTGGTCACAACGCTACCGGCACATTCCAACACGCAGCCCCTTCCAGTGCAAAAGCACAAATGAGCGAACCCATTTTTGTCTCACGACGCTCACCCGTTTACGGACGCGGCAGTATGGTGGCTGCCTCCCAGCCACTGGCAATTTCGGCCGGGATCGAGATTCTCTCCAAGAGCGGCAACGCAGCGGACGCGGCAGTGGCCATAGCCGCGGCGCTCAACGTGACAGAACCCACCTCAACCGGGATCGGCGGCGATATGTTCGCGTTGTTCTTCGATGCAAAGAGCAGACAAGTCAGCGCGCTGAACGGTTCAGGGCGGGCGCCTGCGGCATTGACATTGGAACGTTTGAAAAAAGAGGCTTGCCTGAACTACCTCCTTAATTGCTTTGCAAGTTTATGCTCTCGTCAGGGACCCCGCCGCCGAGGACGGCGGCTTTAGCAAAAATTATTTGTCAGGCAATTTGTGTCAACAAGAATAATACGAAGGACACAACGGGCACAAAGGTATTTCCCCATCAAACTTTGGATTGATAATCACCCACTCATTTTCAAGAAAGAGTCGAACATGAAATTGAAGCATTTTATCGACAGCAACAAAGGCATCACCTTTTTGATACTGATCGGGATGATCATTTATTACCGGCAATGGAATAATCCCACAGCGATGATATACCTGGCATTACACGGAACCTATGGATTAATGTGGGTTATGAAATCCCGCATCTTTCCCGACAAGCAATGGGAACAGCGCACTTCGCCCTGGTTCGGAGTGCTGGCCTGGCTGGCGCTGGCTTTCTATTGGATCCCGGGCTGGATCATTTTCTCGCGCTCACTGCAAGCGCCGGCATGGTTATTGACCGTCTGTGTCAGTATCTATGTATTAGGTGTGTTCTTCCACTTCAGCAGCGACATGCAAAAGCATACTGCGCTCGAACTGCAGCCCGACACATTGATTACGGATAAACTGTTCAGCCTGGCACGGAACATCAATTACTTCGGTGAACTGCTTATTTATGCCGCAATGGCCGCACTGGCAATGACATGGTTCGCAACCCTGCCGCTGTTGGCGTTCATCCTCTTCTACTGGATCCCGAATATGATGCGCAAGGAGAAATCCCTTTCACGATATCCAGACTTCGGCAGATACAAACAAAAGACCAAATTATTTTTCCCGTTCCTGTTCTAGGAGGCAAAATGTCCGCTTATGTAATTGTAGATATTGATGTGACCAATCCCGAAGGTTACAAGGAATATGCCAGGCTCGCGCCTGCGGCTGTGACTTTATTCGGAGGCCGCTACATTGTGCGCGGCGGGGCCAACGAAACGCTCGAAGGCGATTGGCACGCCAAGCGATTGGTCATCCTTGAATTTCCAAATCGCGAGAGCGCCAAGGCCTGGCTGAACTCACCGGAATATACACCTGCGCGCAAATTGCGTCACCAACATGCAAAAAGCAACATGGTACTCGTCGAAGGGATATAGCCTGCGATTCGGCGGAGAAACGTAATCATCCCATCTCCTCCGCATGGTATAATGTCCGCCCGTATGAGTTCAGAACCTTCCTCTCAAAAGACACAAATTTGTCCCACATGCGGCACGCGTCTGGCTGAAAGCGCGACGCGCTGCCCGGTTTGCGGCACAGACTTGAGCGGCAAAGCCAAGGCGGGAACGCCAAAAAGGTCCGAGCCTTCGATCGGTGCGGCGCGTATGCCGGAAGTAACACTCAGCCTGCCCATCGCGCTCGGTTTGCTGGCTTTG
This sequence comes from Anaerolineae bacterium, assembly GCA_003158885.1. Taxonomy (GTDB): domain Bacteria; phylum Chloroflexota; class Anaerolineae; order Anaerolineales; family Villigracilaceae; genus Fen-1038. The sequence goes on along the minus strand of PMLN01000136.1, from coordinate 4,616 downwards.
TTCCTGGTGGTCGGCGCAATCGTGGTTTATGTTGGTTTAAGCGCAGGGCTGGGCGGCAAGACATTGACCCAGAAAACCCCGGTCCCCACCGAAACCCAAACGCCGACGGCTTCGCCGACTCCAACCGATACACCCCTGCCCACCCTTGCACCCACTTTCACGGTGCAACCGCCATTCCCTTATACAGTCGCCTCTGGTGAGACGTGCGGCGGGATCGCGGTCAGGTTTGGAATATCCGTGCAAAGCATCATTATCCTGAACAACCTGGCATCCACCTGCCCGCTTTCGGTTGGACAAAAGCTCCAGATCCCGTATCCAACCGCTACACCGCCCGCGCTTCCTTCAGTAACACTTCAAGCAGCGGACGCGACCAAAGCCGCATGCGACAAAGTGGTGGTGACCGTCCAACAGAACGATACGCTTTCGAGCATCGCCTTGAATTATGCGGTGCCTATCCAGGCCATTAAGGATTTCAACGGTCTCTCCACCGACAACGTCTTCCTGGGAGAATCGCTGGCCGTTCCGCTGTGTATGCGCAAGGCCACACCCGGCCCCACACCCACGCCCACCATCCCGCCTCCCTACCCGGCGCCGAACCTGCTCCTGCCTGCGGATGGCGCGGCCTTTACGCTCGCGAATGATGTGGTCACATTGCAATGGGCTTCCATCGGCACCTTGCGCGCGAATGAGGAATATCAAGTTGTCATCGAAGATATCACTGCGGACCAGGGCCGCCGGATCGTGGATTACGTGACGGATACCAAAGATATCATCCCAACCACATTCCGTCCAAACGACAACATTGCACACGTGATACGCTGGTGGGTCGTACCGGTGCGCGAAGTCGGAACCGACAACCAGGGGCAACCGATCTGGGATACGGCGGGCGCACAAAGCGACCAACGAGTCTTCACATGGGTCGGTGCGGCCGTCGCGGGAACCCCAACACCCTAACGATCAAAGACTTCCGAAGCAATGAATTCGGAAGTCTTTTTATAATCATAACGTAGTAACGACTTAAGTCGTTACTACTCAAGCAATTTCCCTTATAATCATCCCATGACACCTGATGAATTCAGGATCGGCGAGCGCGTAAAGATATTCCTCGATTCCCAATACTGGAAAAGCGAGGGCTGGTTTGACGGCAGGGTGATCCGAATAGACCCATATTCCGAACACCGCAATTTTTATTGGGTGGAATTGGATCAGGAAGTGGAACCCCTGCTTGGAAAAGCCACGAGGCAGGTTTCCATTTTGAACCCCAAGAACATCCAGCCACTTGCATAAGGGATATTTGGATTTTGAAGATTCAAGCCAAACACATTGATTGACTTTGGCCGCAGGTCAATCAAGAAACAGAATGGAGAAACAAATGATCAGCCAAAAGGATTTGGCAAAGGCCTTCGCCCGAAATACGAATATCATCAAGTCACAGGCCAAAGACCTGACCCAGGCAGACAGCCTGATCCAGCCGCCGTTCCGCGGCAACTGCCTGAACTGGGTATTGGGGCATCTGGTTTCAAATCACGATGATATCCTTGAAATACTGGGAGAGCCGCGTTTATATAAAGGCCAGTTGGAGCGCTATCAGCGCGAGTCCGATCCGTTAACACGGGAAGACGAAGGCACCATCCAATTGGAGAAATTAGTGGAATGGTACGAAAGCGGACAGGTGAAAATTTCCGAATGGCTCGAAAACGCCGACGATGCAGCGCTTAGCTGCGAAGTGATATCCGGTGAGCGCAAGTCAACCGTTGCACAACGGGTCTTTTTCTATTACTTTCACGAAACCTATCACGTGGGCCAAACGGAATTGCTCCGCCAGCTGGCCGGGAAGAACGATAAGGTCATATAAATATAGCCATGAATTCCACCCTGGATCGCCGCAAGTCCATCCTCTTCATCGCCATCGCCGCCACACTCTGGAGCACAAGCGGTGTAATGATCAAAATCATAAGCTGGCAGCCCATCGCCATCCTGGCCGGGCGCAGTATTTTCTCGAGTATTGTATTCCTCGTCTACCTGCGCCGTATTCCCACAAAATGGACATGCTGGAAACTTCTGGCATCCGCAGCGTATATCCTGACACAATTCCTGTTCATCTGGTCCACAAAACTGACCACCGCGGCCAATGCGATCTTCCTTCAGTACACTGCGCCGGTTTATGTCATCCTGCTGGCGCTCTGGTTCCTGCATGAAAGGCCCACGCGCGTGGACTGGAGTTCGATGCTCATCATCTTCATCGGCATGATCCTTTTCTTTGGCGATAAACTCAGCGCCAACGGCCTCTATGGAAATATCCTGGCAGTCTTAAGCGGCGTTACATCCGCCTTCATGACCGTATCCCTGCGCGCCCAAAAAGACGGCGTACCCGCAGAGAGCATCCTGATCGGCAATCTTTTTACAGCTATCGTTGGCATTCCCTTCATCCTCAAGGAAACCTGGACGGTCACGAATTGGCTCATCCTGCTCTATCTCGGCACGATCCAAATCGGCCTTTCCTTCGTGCTTTTCACGAACGCCATCAAACATGTCCCAGCCCTCGAGGCGAACCTGATCAGCACGCTGGAGCCGGTGTTGAACCCGGTCTGGGTGTTTTTGTTCCTGGGCGAGGAACCGGGGAAGTTTGCCTTGATCGGCGGATTGATCGTGCTGGCCGGTGTGGCGCTCAACGCCATCAGCGGAGCACGCACCCCAGAGAGCGCCCAAACCAGCCCATGACTCAAGTCCCGCTCTCCGAATTGCTGGAAAAAGCCATCGCTTCACGCTTCAACCTGTTTGAGCCGAGGCACGAAACTGCATTCCGGCTTTTCAACGGATTTAGCGAAGGCAATCCGAACCTGGTCGTTGACCTTTACGCCAAAACCCTCCTGCTCCACAATTACGCCGATGCACCTGAGCAAACGTCAGCGCTAATCCAGGAAGCCCAGGAGTTTTATCAAGGCCGCTTGCCATGGCTCAAGGCGGGACTCGTCAAAACGCGGAATGCAAAAGCCGCCGAAGAAAAGCGCGGCAAGGTTTTATTCGGCACAGACCCGGATTCAAAAATAAAAGAATTCAACACCTGGTACGCCATTGACCTGACGTTGAATCAGGATGCCAGCTTTTATCTCGACACGCGCAATTTACGCAGGTGGATCAGCGAAAATGTGAGGGGCAAAACCGTCTTGAACGCGTTCGCATATACGGGCAGTTTGGGGGCCGCGGCATTGGCAGGAGGAGCCAGCCGCGCTATCCATCTCGACCGCAACCGGGGATTCCTGAACCTGGCGAAAACATCCTATTCAATGAACGGCTTTCCGATCCACAAGCAGGATTTCGTCACATCCGATTTCTTTGCCCAAGTCGCGAAATTCAAACGCAGCGACGAACGCTTTGATTGCGTTTTCATCGATCCGCCGTTTTTCTCGACCTCGCCCAGAGGAACCGTGAACCAAAACCAGGAAAGCGCGCGGTTGATCAATAAAGTACGTCCGCTGATCAACGATGGCGGTCTATTGGTTGCGGTCAACAACGCACTATACGTCAGCGGAGAAGAGTATATGCGGACGCTCCAGTCGTTATGTGAGGACGGATATTTGAAAATCAAAGAGTTCATCCCCGTCCCCGATGATTGCACAGGGTATGCCGAAACGCGGGTTGGCAAACCCATTACCGATCCCGCGCCGTTCAATCATTCGACAAAGATCGCGATCATTGAAGTGAAACGCAAACCAAACTCAAAAGTTTAGGCGGAGGCAATATGTCAACTTTTTCAAAAAAATATGGTCCGTGGGCGCTGGTCACAGGCGCAGCCATGGGATTGGGCGCAGAGTTTGCCCGCCAACTGGCGGGATTTGGATTGGATCTGATCCTTGTAGATATTCAGCCCGAAGCGTTGAAGAAAACAACGGAATCTTTGACGCGGGACTTCAACATAAACATACGCCCGGTCATTCTCGATCTTGCGGGGCAAGACTTTCTCCCAAGCCTGCTCGCCGCCATCGGCAATCTCGAAGTCGGCCTGCTGGTAAACAACGCGGGAATCTCGGCCATCGGCCACTTTCTGGATGTGCCGCTCGAAAAACATCTATCCATTCTCGATATCAATGCGCGTGCCCCGTTGATCCTTGCCCATCATTTCGGTGGGCTGATGCGCGGCAGAAAACACGGGGGAATCATCTTTGTTTCTTCCATGTCGGGGCTGGCAGGCACAAGCTACGTCGGCGAGTATTCGGCAACCAAGGCACACGATCTAGTCCTGAGCGAAGCCTTGTGGCAGGAACTGCGCTTATCGAACGTGGATGTCCTGGCAACCATCGTGGGCGCGGCGGATACACCCGGCTGGCGGGCGGAAAATCCCAATCCGGATACAAAAACCTGGCCGCCCGTAATTTCTGCCGAGGATACCGTTCGCGAGACGCTGACCGCATTGGGTAAGAAACCCAGCGTTGTTCCCGGCGCACAGAATCGCCTCGCCACCTTCCTGACCACGCGCCTGCTCTCACGCAAAGCCGCGATTGAGATAATGGGAAAAGTGATGGAAAAGAGGTATGGGACAGATGAATAAATCAATTGATCCCTCGCCGTTTAATCATTTGACGAATCGCCGTGCTTGGAGTAAGAAGGAAATAATT
>PMLN01000126.1 GCA_003158885.1 Anaerolineae bacterium | reverse complement strand
TGTTCCACCGTCTTCTTGAGTCCACTTAAAAGAACCGGTGATCTCGAAAGGCTCATTGGTTGTCACTAATGGAGCTTGGATCGCAACACTGGTTGGCACAATGGCCGACACAGTTGTCGGATTTTGTGGAACTTGTGTAACTGCATTTGATGATGGGCTGGGCGTTGAAGACTGGGAAGAAATCAAATTGCTATAACTGGCACAGGACATCTGCACCAAACTCAAAATGACCATGGCCGCTAAAATTTGAAACAATCTAGTTTTCATATCTGCCTCCAAAATTCCCGCCATTATACCGCCGAAGGTATAATGGAATCTGTGAATCCACAAGCGCAGATCGATGCAGAATTTAAACATGCTGAACAAGCTCGGTCACGCGGCAACGAGGGACAAGCGCGCGTCTGTGCGCGGCGCGCGGCGGGGATTGCGGCCCGCGAATATTTTGCCCGGCGCGGCGAGTCGATTCGAACACCGAGCGCCTACGATTTGCTTCATCTGTTGATTGAAGATTCAACGCTTTCTGATGACCTGCGCCAAACGGCCGCGCATTTGACCTTGCGCGTGGACGAGGAGTTCAAATTGCCGCCCAATATAGATTTGATCCTTAAAGCAAAAAAATTATGTGAAGAATTAATCAACAGCTAATAAAGACTTCCGAAGTCCTGCTCCTTTCGGGAGTGCTTCGCGAAGACTTCGGAAGTCTTGTATTCATTCTTTGGGAACTCCAAGTTGTATCATGCCGTCCACGACTCTGACAGGATAGGCAGGGATATCCACCACCGCCGGCATATGGGTAACCTTGCCGGTGCGGACATCAAACTGCGCGCCGTGGCGCGGACAAGTGATGTTGCAGCCTTCCAGGTCGCCCTCACCTACCGGCCCTTCATCGTGAGAGCAAACATCGGCAATCGAAAAAAATTGCCCGGCAATATTGAAGATCACAATCTGTTTACCTTCAACCTCGACAAACATGCGCTCGCCGTTCGGCAATTCGCTGGACGGGGCGATCTCAACGTATTCGATTTTAGATTCATCCATTTGAGTGTAATTGTACATTCTTCTGCCCTCACCACTTCGACTTCGCTCAGTGCAAGCCTGCCCTCTCCCAATGGGAGAGGGTGAATTTATTCCACCAACTCATCGCTGGCTTCGCCCAAGCCATAGACGCCAGCCTTCAAGACCTTCAAGGAAAGCAAGGCACATTTCAGACGGACGGGGCCAAGGTCAATGCCCAGCAAATCAAGGATATGCTGCTTGTTCAAGGCTTTGACTTCATCCAGCGATTTTCCGATCACCGACTCGAGCAACAGGTCGGCTGAAGCCTGGGAGATGGCGCAACCATGCCCATCGAAGCGGGCCTCGGTGATCTTGTCATCCTTATCCACACGCAAGTCAATCTGGATATGATCGCCACACAGCGGGTTGTTATCCGCAAATGAAATATCATGCGGGTCAAGTTGACCGCGGTAGGAGGGGTTTTTATAGTGTTCGATGATAACTTCGCGATAGAGGTCGTCCATAATAGTCTCACAGGTTGGGAAGTCTAAAAGGTCTAACAAGTCTTACAGGTCTCACAGGTCATATAACGACTTGTCAGACTTCTAAGACCTGTCAGACTTTTAAGACCTATTATCCAAATACTTTCTTGACCTTGTAAATGCCTTCCACAAGTTTATCTACTTCTTCCTTCGTTGAGTAGAGATAGAAGCTGGCGCGGGTGGTGGCCGTGATGCCAAATTTCTCATGCAGGGGTTGGGCGCAATGATGCCCGGCACGCACGGCAATGCCATCTCGATCCAAAATCTGGGCCACATCGTGCGGATGAACGCCATCGAAGGTGAAGGAAGCCACGCCGCCTTTTTTATCGGCCGAGGGACCGAAGACTTTCAGGCCGGGGATTTCCTCCAAGCGTTCCAAGGCATACTCGATCATTTCATGTTCATGAGCCGAAATCTGATCCATGCCAATGGAAGTCAGGTAATCCACCGCCGCGCCAAAACCAACTGATTCGGCGATGGCCGGAGTCCCGGCTTCGAATTTGGAGGGTATCGTGGTGGGACGGAAGGAACGCAGCTTGACTTCCTTGATCATGTCGCCGCCGCCCAGGAAGGGAGGCATGGATTCAAGCAGGGCAGTCTTTCCATACAACGCGCCGATCCCGGTCGGCCCGCACATCTTATGAGCAGAAAAAGCCATGAAGTCCACACCCAGTTTCTGCACATCCACCTTCAAGTGCGAGACGGATTGAGCGCCATCGAGAACAGTCACTGCGCCGGCCTGGTGCGCCAGGCGAATGATCTCTTCAGCCGGGTTGATGGTACCGAGCACATTAGACATGTGCGCAAACGAGACCAACTTCGGCCCCTGAGAAAGAAGCGAACGATAGGCATCCAGGTCAAGCAGGCCCTCGCCGGTCACCGGAATGAATTCAAGGCGAATACCGCGTTCCGAAGCAAGCATATGCCACGGAACGAGGTTGCTGTGATGTTCCATCTCGGTCAGAATGACCAGATCGCCGGCTTTGAGGTTCGTACGCGCCCAGGTATATGCCACCAGATTAATGGATTCGGTGGTGTTGCGCGTGTAAATCACCTCGCGAGCCGAGGGTGCGTTGATAAACTTTGCGATCTTGACACGCGCCTGCTCGTACATGGCGGTCGCTTCTTCGGCGAGCACATGCACACCGCGATGGATATTGGCATTGGAAAGGCGATAAAAGGCGTTCATCGCCTCGATCACCAACTCCGGCTTCTGCGAGGTGGCCGTTGAATCAAGATATACCAACTTGACACCGGGCCAAACTTCGCGGTCAAGGATCGGGAAATCTTTGCGGATTTGCTGAACGTTAAAGGACATAAGAAGATAGATAATTAGAGATTAGATATTAGAGATTAGAGATTAGAGGTTGGCGTAGTAGTGATCAGGAAGCGGGTTATCCAAGCCCGAACACCGAGACAGCCAGGATCAGCCTAAAAGTCGAGCTGTTCCTTGCGAGCGCCGTGTTTTGAAGTGATCGATTCGCGGATTTGATCGGAGGTCCACGGAAACCACAAGATGCGATCCGGCACCATCCAGCCATCGGTAAGAAAAACGTTCGAGCGGAATTGAACTGCCACCAATTTATTATCCACTTGCACGACGATGCCCTTGACCCAGCCGCGCACACGGTCGCCGGCTTTCTCGTGATCGCAAAAAACTTCGACCGTGTCACCGACTTGAAATTCATGCTCGATGGCAGGCGCCTTCATGTAGGTGAATTGCGGCGGAGTATTGCGAAGGATGCGGCGTTCCTGGGAAGTCAAAGGCGTGTATGAAGAAGTTTTGACTTTCACCTTGGTTTTGGACTTCACAACCGGTTTACCAAGCGGCTTGGGCCTCGCTACCGGAAGCGCTACCGGCAACGGAGGAATCGCCGAGGCCACAGCCGCCGGTTTTGCGACAGGATTCACCGCAGGCTTCAAGACCTCCCTGGCGGCCGGCTTCTCCACCACAGACTTTGCGACTATCTTCGCAACCTTTTTTTTGACAACGGGCTTTACAACTGTTTTAGCCGTGATATTCTTTGAAGCTTTGCCTACTTTTGCCCTTACATTCTTCTTCGACTTTGTTTTTGTAGCCATCGTTTAACCCATTTTCTCCAAAATTGCCAGATGGAATCTTTCCCTGACACCCTCAAACGGGATGCGCTGCATGATCGGATCGAAGAAACCTTCGACCACGACCCGTTCCGCGTCCTGCTGCGGAATCCCACGCGACTTGAGATAGAAGATCGGTTCCTCCTCCAATTTTCCAACCGTGGCGCCGTGCGTACAGCGGACATCATCGGCCAGAATTTCGAGGCCGGGTATCGAATCCGCACGTGCGCCCTCATCGAGAACGATGTTACGGTTGGCTTGATAGCCGTCGGTTTTTTCGGCGCCCTTGGCCACATAGATCATGCCCTGCCATACAGAGCGGCTTTTACCCTTCAAAGCGCCTTTGAACAACAGATCACTGGTGGTATGCGGCGCGAGATGGTTCTGCTGGGTATCGTGGTCGAGATGCTGACTGCCATCCGTAAAATAGAAACCAGACATGCGTCCCGTTGCGCCTTCACCCGCCAAATCCAACTCAGAGAAGTTTTTGGTCAGCTTCGAGCCGATGGCGCCGAAGATCCAATCCAGGTTGCCATCGCGTTCGACGCGAATACGCTCATGACTAAAATTCCAGACGTGCTTGCCCCAGGACTGCAACTCCACAAATTTAAGGCTGGCGCCTGCCATGACCTTGATCTCGACAATGCCGGCATGCAGCGCATCGCCCAATTCAGTCGGTGAGGCGGATTCATGCACATAAGTTGCACTGGCGCCTTCATCCAGAAGGATGAGCAGGTGCGAGATGTGAGCCAGGTTTACACCGGGACCCCAAAGAATGCTGTGAAAGGGCTGATCCACTTTCACATGCTTCGGAACATAAAGAAGGACACCGTTCTGCGAAAATGCACCGGCCAGGGCCGCGAATTTGCCCTCTTCCACATTGACCGTCTGGCCCAGAATCCTGGCGACGATCTCCGGATGCTTCTCCTGCGCAGTTTTGAAATCGGTGAAGATGATCCCCTGCTTCGCGAGCGAAGAATCCAAATCGATCTTCGAGCCGCCGGGGAATAAAACAATCTGTCCACCATGCTGATCGGCAACCAGCGGATTGAGCAAGTCGTCCGGCAGGGAGGGAAAGTTGCTAGCCGTGGATGCGAGTTTAAATGAGTCAAGCGGCATGGCGTGAATATCCGTACGACGCCAGGCTTCAAGACTCACATCGGGGAGAGCCTGCCGCTTAAAGGCCTCCCAGGCATGGGCGCGGTAATCTGCGACAAGTCCGCTCGCGGCGGGGATATCGGCCTGGGTGAAGCTGAAATCCTTGACGGCGGATTCGGCGCCGTGGGTTTTGGTGATGACAACTTTTCGTTTTTCCTGCATGTGTTCAGTCCATTACAGACCCTAAGGGTTTCGGAAACCCTTAGGGTCTCTTCTAATAATTGGGTTTTGGAAACCCTTAGGGTTTGTTATTAATTATCCAATCGAGCCTTCCATCTGCAATTGGATCAGGCGGTTCATTTCGACCGCGTATTCCATCGGCAATTCCTTGACCAGCGGCTCGATGAAGCCNNTGACCAATGGTCACATCGTCTTCATCAACCTCGATGGTGGGATATGTATCAGACCGCGATTGCGGATCGAGAAGAAGTGCATCGCAAACCGTATTGGATCGGACGCCCTTCGCACCTCTGTAGACCTTGAGCAATCCACGGAATGAAGCGCGTCCGCCCGACTTGCTAATGGACTTGGATGTAACCTTGCTGGTCGTATTCGGTGCGAAATGGTACATCTTGCCGCCCGCATCCTGCGTTTGCCCAGAGCCTGCGAATGCCAGTGAAAGCATCTCGCCGCGCGCACCGGGTTCCATCAAATAACAGGATGGATATTTCATGGTGACTTTCGAGCCGAGGTTGGCATCCACAAATTCATGCGAGACATTCTCGAATACTTTGGCGCGCTGAGTCACAAGATTATAAACATTTGTCGACCAGTTTTGAATCGTCGAGTAGCGTGAGCGAGCGCCCTTCTTGACGATTATCTCGATCACTCCGGAGTGGAACGAGTCAGTTGTGTATTGGGGAGCAGTGCAGTTATGCGAAACTACTCCCTCGGCCACATAGGATTCATCATCCTCCACCGAGAAGTTATAAACTTCAGTTTCCTGCTCTTCTACCCGGATATCCTTGATGGGAAGGTACATAAAGTTTTTATCAAGCACAAAAGGTGAACCACTTAGATCACCGGCAGGAGCATCAACACCGACGAATTTGCCAAACTGTGGGTTGAACGGCGAAGCAATCACCACCGCATATATATCTCTGCGCGGGGACGTGCGCTCTTGCAAATTAACGGAAGCCGCAACACCCAGGCGCAAACAAGCATCCCGAAAACCATATGCCAAATCAGGGGACACAGTATTGAAACGGAACATATTTTTCCGTGGATCGTAGCTGCCATCACCACACCACATGCCCCGCACTAATTCAGAAAGCAGGGCCGGGTCAGCGCTGGAAACCCACTCAGGAATATGCTTTTCATATACATTCGAGCCAAACTCACGCGCAAAAGTACGAGCGGCTTCGGTGGAAGCAAGCACAATCGTTTGCCCATTTTGACGAGGAGCATTTTCGATGGGATGCTTTCCAAAGTAACGTAGTATCAGTTCTTTGGCATCGGCAAGATATTCCGTTTCATTTACGTTGAAGGATAATGTAAGGTAATGTTCATTATCCACGTGGCCTTCGGCAAAATAATATCCAATCAAACGGAAGAAATCCGGCTCGACAGGCAAATTAACTTCATGCTCAACAGGTGTATGGCGGCCGCGTCCCAAGGGAATAGTCACCGCATGCGCCAGAACAGGTTCCATAACCGGCTGTGGAACGGGGACTACAAGATAATCGCTTTCTTTCACGCTATCCGCTCGCACCCAGGTAAGTTGAAATTCCTTATTCCGCATCGACTCACGTGTACGACGAACAATTAACAAAGGGTGGTCTGCCGTGACTTTCAACTCGCGTCCACTATCACCGTAGAATCGAATGTTATAAATATTGCCATGATATGGGCGTTTTTGAGTGTGATAAACCCTGCGCCAGCGGCCCTGGTGAGTCAGTGCTTCGTCGCCGACTTCAATTGTCTCGATCGGCTTTTCGCCACGACGTGTGCGAACGCGGGCGCCGGCAAGGAAGCAGCCCTCCACATAGTGTACGGACGCGCCTTCGTCCACAATGATCATCGTGCGCTCAAATTGGCCCACGTTAGCCATGTTGAGGCGGAAGTAAGCCTGCAAAGGCAAATCCACCTTCACACCCTTCGGCACGTAGACGAACGAGCC
>PMLN01000389.1 GCA_003158885.1 Anaerolineae bacterium | reverse complement strand
GTTGGATCGTTTACATCATAAAAGGAAATTGTGGTTCGAGGGTAAAACGTTCCAGGAAAACTTCCGTGAGAGTAGGTTGGGGATGGCGTTACAGTCGGTGAGGGCGTGAAAGTTGGAGTTGAAGTTTGAGTCGGTGTAAACGTGGGGGTCAAGGTAAGCGTAGGAGTCAAAGTAAGCGTGGGGGTCAAGGTGAATGTAGGTGTAGCAGCCAACGTTTGTGTCGCGGTCGGAAAAGCGGCGGCAAGCCTGGCAGGTCCGTTCGCCGCAAAGAACGTGGGGATGCCGATAATTAATAGAATCGCGACAATCGCCAAAGCGATCAGGCTGCGCTTCGTGCGCTGTGCTCTTACTTCAGACTGAACCTTGTCGTATTTTTCGCTTGCCTCTTCATTGCCTTTATCAAGGCTTGAAGCTGCCGCATAATATCGAGAGGCGGCCATATAGTTACCCTTGATTTTCTCTTCATCTCCCTGGGTGATTAACCTTTGTGCTTTTTCCTGACTCACCCTTGTCAGCGCCCTTAGAGCAACAGAGAGCGACGCCGACGCCTTGGGATCATCCGGATTCATGGATAACGCATTCTGGAAATTTTCAATCGCGGTCTTATAATCGTTCACGCCGAACGCGTGGTCCCCATCCTCCATATATAGATTATATTTTGTTTCCCGTTCACGAAAATCAATATCCACCCGCACAGAACGTACATCTGGCCGTTCCCGGGCATGGACTGGAAGTTGGGAGAGCAAAACCCTGGCCTTGGAAAAATCATCTACTTTGAGCGCTTCCCGGGCGTTCTGAAGACAGGTTTGCACGGTTTGTTCAGTTTCTTCCTTCGTTTTCTGGACGGACTTTAATAGATCCATGGCCTCTTGATTGTTCGGATCCAACTGCTTCGCCTGTTCCAGTACTTCGGCCGCTTTGTCATAATCGTGGCGAAGAACCGCGGATTGGGCCACATTTATCAGAGTCCGTATCCTGGCTTGCAACTTGAGCAGCGCATCCACTTTAAAGGATTTCTCTTCCAGATCCCTGATCTTTTTCGATAATCCCCCTTCCTGACGATCCCCTTCCTTCAACTTTTCAAAAGCAACATTCAGGGTCTGGCGCGCAAATTCATATTGCTTCTCATTAAGGTAACGATCCACATTGAGAATGCAGTCATCCAGCATCCTGTTGATCTTCAGAAAATGATAAGCACGCTCCCGCCACTGCTGAAGCTGGCTTCTAAAGGCGGTATCTTCCGTAACACGGAATAACCGGTTGATTTGTTCCAATGCACCATCAACATCAACTTCATTTAGCTTTTGTTCCAGTTGTTCAAAAGCCCCATCCAAAAGGATCTGACGTTGATTGCGGACCTGCTCCAGTTTCCTTTTAATAATGGTCCGGCTTTTGGAATTCTCTTCCAATGCGGCCTCATAAATGCGAATTGCTTTCGTCAGGTATCCTGTCTCCTCGTAATGTTTGGCGATCTCCATCAACCGCTTTTCTTCTTCCCGAGCTTCTACAATGGCCTTCAACTCATCATGCACCTTGACAAGATCCGGATCCTCCACGCCCTGCCGCATGGCATCTTCCAGGATTCGGAGCTGTTTGGCAGGACTGGCCGCCATCCTATATCTTTTCCAAACATCCGCCAGTTGACGCTTTACCATGCGTCCATTTTCAATTCTCCGGTCCATATCGGCCGCATCCAAGTCGTAGGGCCAAAATGCCCTCCATTGCCTGACGTACTTGGTTGCATCGTCATGAGATTGATTAGTAAAGGCTTGCTGTGTTAAGGCTTTCAATTGATCAATGATTTGCTGTTGGATGTTCCGGGCATCCAAATTCGCTGGATCGGTTTCCAAGGCAATCTGTGTCTGCTTCCAAGCTTCATCATAGTTCTGATTCGCAAAGGCGGCCCGGGCGCCCCCCAATGCCCTGGATGCGCCCTCCCCCACATTCCGAAGGTGTTCTGCCAGGTTACGAAGTTGAACCAGTTCCGGTCGTTCCCCAGCCAATTGAATAGCGCCATCAAAGGCGATCAATGACTGCTCATATTCCTCGCTTTCTAGTTTCTGCTTACCTTCCGCGATCAAAGCAACGGTCCGTTCGCGCTTTGTTTTTTCTATTTGAGTTTGCCCCTTCAAATCCATCAGAAGTTTGTCAGTCTCAATGTCAATCTTAATCTTGCCTTCAGCAATCAAGCGTTCTGCTTCGTTAACAGCCGCCAAAGCCGCATCCACATTGCCGGCTTTTAGCTGCTCCTGTCCAGCCTCCAGCCGGCTGATTACTGTTTTGATGACGCCTTGATATTTCTTCTCGAGTGCGTTGTTGTACTCCTCCAATGCCTGCTGATATTCCTGGGTATCGGGTGTAGTGCTTTCCATCGCAGCTTGAAAGAAGCGGATTGCCGCATCAAAATCGTTGACACGCAGCGCAGAGGCTCCCTGTTGATAGGTGTTTCTGGTATCGGCGGCTTTTTGCTTCCGATGTTCCGCACTTTCGTAGATGGCGTTAACCTGCTGATTTCCGTCCCCCAACTTCCGTTTGAGTTCGTCTGTGATTTTCAAGGCGCTATCGTAATCATTTGCGCCCAAGGCAGCTTCTGCCAGATCAATCCTTTTCCCAATATCTGCGACTTCCTTCAACCTGGCAATCTCCGAATTTCCCGGAAATTGAGTCTCGACCTTCTCCAATTCTTCAATTACGTGAGCATATTTCTGACCGACCAGAAATGCTTCTGCCCGGCTCAGCGCCCATTGTAAACGAAGCTGGCGCAAGGCCATATCCACTTGCATGGGATCAGTTGCATGGTCTTTGGCAATCAGCAACGCTTTCTCAGCGCCCTCAAAATCCTTGATCTCCAATAAGCTCTTGGCGGTTTGAAACGCCGCATCCGCTTTATTACGCTCTTCCAGCAGCTGCCGCGCTTCATCTCTTCCTTTCAAGGCCTCCTGAAAAGATTCAACAATATTTAACGCCTCATTGAATTTTTCTTCGGCCTTCTCATATTGCCGCGCATCCAGGAATTTTCTACCCTCTGCGGTCAAGCCGCGCGCCTTATCTTCTTTAGCTTGTTTTTGTCTCTTCGTTACTCCATCCAAGAGAGCTATTACTTTTTCGTCTTTTGGGACTATCACCAATGCCTGTTTAAGAAATTCAAGCGCATCCGAGTAATTCTCAAGAGCAAGGGCTGTGTTGGCGCGGGAAAGTAAGAGCGAAACGCGTTCTTGTGTTCTAGATTGCCGCTTAGCCTCATCCCTGCGCTGTTTGGCGTCCTGGTCACCAGGGAGAATTTCAAAGGCCTGCTCGAATTTTTCTTCCGCAAGAGCATAATTTTGATCATAGAGAGCCTGATGGCCTTCTTTCATAGCCAGTTTATACCTTGCCCGCTGTAAATTCTCCGCAATTACCTGATCGTCGGGCATCTCCCGGCTAAGATCTTCCAGTAGGCGCAAGGCGTCAGAATAATTCCCTATGGATATCATGGTCAGCGCCTCTGCCCTTTTATTTTGCAAGTTCTTTGCCTTTTGCCGGAATTCTCTGATGCGTCCCTCATCGCGATCGGATAACACCTGCAGAGCCTCTTCAAGAGCACCTGAAGCCAGCGCCTTTTCGGCCCTTCCCATGTTGTCCGCTAAGTTTGAGTTCGACATACTTTCTTCAAGTCGTTCTTTAACACGTTCCTGCCGGACCAAATCCTGGACTTCCTTATTATCGCGTTCGTAGGCAATCACGTTTTGAAACGCAGCAGCCGCTTCGCCAAAACGCTTGCCCGAGAAGGCTTCTTTACCTTTTTTGATCAATTCCCTGGCTTGCAGCAGGTGGAATTCTTTGCGCTGCAGGCGGGCATCCACGCCCAACTGGGCTATTTCTTCATTTTTGGGATCATTTTCTTGAGCCTGCTGGATCAACTCCAATGCTCGATCAAAATCTTTCACATGGAGAACTGACCGAATCTCAGAAATTCGATCTTGAGCGTTTGATGTTTCCGGAAAACTCGTTGCCATATTTCCTCACTTTCGATATACTAATGAATTGTTACTGAAACGATTAACCAACCAAATCATCATTGAAGTAGAACTGACATCAAGGCTAATTGCGGCCGCCTTTAGGCAATTGGAATCTTCTTGACCTGCCAAATTTCATAAGTTCGAGCAAGATCTGCTGCGCAGATATGAGATTTGGACGAAAAATGATCTCTGAAATTTGTTCAGGAAACAGATGATCCATCTTTGGGAAAAGCCTAAATTTGAATGTTTCCAAGTCTTTGCCATACTCATCTGAAGCGCAGTTTTCCCTCGAGACGTTCCAGTCAATAACGGTTAATTTACCTGTTTTTTTGGCCTGATCCCATTTCCAAAAAAAATGTTCCCTTTTGAATTCCAGATAAAGTATATGTTCCTTATGCGCAGAAACAAGCATACTGAATAATTGAGCGGAAAGACTAAACCCCTGCATAAGATCTAAAGTTTCGTGCTGTTTCGATA
>PMLN01000289.1 GCA_003158885.1 Anaerolineae bacterium | reverse complement strand
GCGCGGCGCCTATCAAAAATATTCCCAATTTATGGAATCTTTGAAAACGGGGATGCCGGAAGTCCATGAGTATGTGGTTACCGCCTGGGAGCAAAAGGAAGCGGAGAAGGAGAAAGCGGGTCAGGAAGAGACGGACGCAGAGGATAACCCGGAGAGCGGAGAAGCCTCCGAAGAGTCTGATTCCGAATCCGGCAAGAAAAGCGAAACTGCCGCGCCGGAACACGGTGAAGAACCCGAGAAAGGCGGCGAAGAAGAAGGCGGCGAGGAACAGGAAAAAGAAGATAAAGAGCCGCAGGAAGCGGAGGAAAAAGAAGCGGGTGAATCCGAGGAGAAAGAAGCGGGTGAAGCCGAAGAGCCTAAAGAAGAATCCGAGGGGGAAGAAAAAGAGTCCGAGGAGAAAGTGGAGAAGGAAGAAGAAGGCGAAGATAAGGACTCCGTCGAGGATGGATCGGAAGAAAAGGAATCCGAAAAAGAGGAAGATNNGTAGAAGAAGAAGGCGGCGAGGAAGGCGGGGAAGAGGAGGCGGAAGAACCTGAAGAGGGCGAATCCGGCGAAGCCGCTGAGGCCGCGCAGGCAGGCGAAGCGCAGGAAGCGGAATCCTCCACGATGGAGGATGTCGAAACCGAACCATCCGAGGATGAAGGCGGTGAGGCTGCCGTGGATTAAACCCTCAATTTGGCCCGTGAGTGGAAAACAAAAAAGGGACTGTCTTCTTTTAGACAGCCCCTTTCGTATTTGACCTGTGAGACTTTTTCGACTTCTTAGACTTNNGACCTGTTAGACTTGTTAGACCTGTTAGACTTTTTAGACCTGTTAGACCTGTTAGACTTTTTAGACTTCTTAGACTTGTCGACCTGTTAGACTTTTTAGACTTGTAAGACTTTTTAGACTTTTTAGACTTTCTTTTATCTTTTATACGGTTTGGCCTTGCCCGGAGGTGGAGGCGCATCCAGCGGCCCGTAGCGTGACGAGCGCGAGGCCTGATAGAAGAAGGCGCTGATCGCGGAGATCAAGCCTCCCAGCGCAATGATGTAGATCACCGTGAAGATCAGAACCGCGTATATATTGGTCAGGCCCTGAACGAATAATAATATCGGGGTCAGATACCCCCCGGTCCACAAAACCGGCGGTATGGTTGGGGTGCCCATCAATTGATATGGAATGTACGGCTGTATCAGGTCAATGTTAACGGTGAGCTCCGCCAGGGCGAATGAGATCAGGGGAATAACCACCATCAGAATGCAGCCAATACCCCGCCAGAGGGGATTCGGCTGCCGGTTGCGCGGCTTTGGACGGACATAGTTGGTTGCAGAATACTTACCCATAATTACCTCTTAATTATTCACCACGGAGATCACAGAGAGATCACGGAGATCATATCAGTCCACAGAGAAGAACAAAAAAATCTCTTTTTCTGCGTGAACTCAACTTCTCTCTGCCTGCACTGGGCCGCAGGCACACGTGTGCACTCTGTGGTGAAAAAAATCAACCTTTCATTTTGCTGGCGTCTTCTATGGCTTTAACGATCTTATAGTAGCCGGTGCAGCGGCACAAGTTTCCGGTAATGGCCTGCTCGATTTCGTTCTTGGTGGGATGCGGTCTTTCTTCCAGCAGTTTTGCGGCAGACATTAGGAAGCCGGGCGTGCAATATCCGCATTGTACTGCGCCATCCTGGATGAAGGCCTCCTGCACGGGATGCAATTGACCCTGGCTCGACAGACCTTCCACCGTGACGATTTCCGCACCATGCGCGCGCGGCGCAGGCACGAGGCAGGCCATGACCGCTTTGCCATCCAGGAAAACCGTACAGGCGCCGCATTCGCCCTCGGCGCAGCCTTCCTTCGTCCCGGTTAACAGGCTCTCTTCACGCAGCAGGCGCAGTAACGTTTTCTCATGGCCGCTTTTGAAGGTGTATTTCTTCCCGTTGATGGTGGTTTCAATGACTTCCTCCGGCGACCGGTGAGCGACTGCTTTCTGATCGCTGTTCAGCTTGTCTTCCTTCCCCCATAACAAGACCGGGTCGCGTGGGAAGCCGTCCTGTTCGCGTTTATCGCGCAGGGCCTTCAAGCCGCGCGCGGTGATCACGCGCACGATCTCCCGGCGATAAGCGGCGCTGCCGCGCACATCGTCAATCGGGCGGCTGGCCTTCATGGTCAGTTCAGCGGCTTTGGCGATCACCTCGTCGGACAGCTTTTTGCCGCGCAGATATTCTTCCGCTTCGGGCGCGTGGATGATGGTGGGCGCTACGGCTCCGAGCGTGATGGAAGCCGTTTGGACCGTTCCCCATTTCAGGGTCAGGACGAGGGCGACATTCACCAGTGAAATCGCCTGGGCGCGGCGCAAGGCCATTTTGATGAAGGTGCCGCGTGTTTCCCTGCTCATGGCCGGGAAGGAAATATCCACCAGCATCTCATCGGGCTGCATCACGTTGCGGCGGACGCCGGTATAGAAATCCTGCAAGGCCACTTTGCGCTCCCTGCGCTCCCTTCGGTCGCCGCGCATGGAGGCGAGGGTGACCGAGGCGCCCAATGCTGCTAATGGAGTGATGGTGTCGTTGGCCGGCGAGGCGGTGATGAGATTGCCCGCCACCGTGCCGCGGTTGCGGATCTGCGGAGCGCCGACTTCCCAGGCGGCGCGCGCCAATGGGTAGGCGCGTTCGCGGATCAGTTTGGATGCGGCGCAATGGTTGTGCGTGACCAGCGGCCCGAGATGGATCACATCGTCTTCATCCAGCGTGATGGTGTCGAGGTCGGGGATACGGGTCACGTCAATCAGCGTCTCGATCCCCTTGCGGACGCCGCGCTCGAGTTCGAGCATCAAGTCGGTGGCGCCGGCCACGATGCGGGCGTGCTCCCGGTTTTCGGCCAGGATATTGAGAACTTCAGCGGTGGAGGTTGCGTTTATATAGTTATGCCACATACCACTTTTTGTACCACAAAAACAAAAAAAGGCACAGTGCCTTTTTTAGGTTGTCTGTGCCTTTTTGATGTGGTTTTCTCAAAGTCGAGGGGACTTCGCAATTCAGAAAAATCAACCGCAAAGAACACGAGGTAGCACTGCAATCAACCGTGGTGTTCTCCATTCTTCTTAAAAACCGGCCACAGATTTCACGGATTACCACAGATTGGGACTCAGAATCNNTGTGGCAATCCGCCTGCACTTGGTATACGTACAAGTGTGGCAAAAAAATTCAACCACGGTTAAATGCGGTTCTGCCGAACACGAAGAACGCGAAGTTTAAAAGGTTTTCTTTGCGACCGCCTGCCCTTTGTACTTTGAGGGTCGCGGGCTTGGCGGTTCAAAAGGCTTGCCTGGCATTAATTTGAGGATGCCACAGCTTTTTGGACGGAACTATTTGCCGCTGCCGGTGAAGGCCTCCGTGCGGTGGTTGAAGGTGTCCACTGCCTGGCGGCCGAGCGTGGTGATGTTGCGGATGGCGGCGGGCAGGGCGGCATCGTCGCCTAGGCTGGCTTCCACGTTGTCCAGGCCGTGCCCGATCTGGTCGCCAAGATCGAAGAAGGCCAGGTCGAAGTTGTAAAGCTGTTCGAGTTCCTTCTCGTTGATCTTGACCGCATCGAACAGACCGGAATAGCCGCGCGCCGCCGTGCTGATCTTATCCATGAAGGTGCGGATCTGCGTGACGGCTTTCTCCATCTCGCCGACGGAATCGAGCTTGCCGGCGCCGACCATATCGGTCTGCAAGGCGGATGCGCGTTTGACCAGTTCGTCGAACTTGCGGGCGACGGTATCGCGCACGAGTTTATCCGCGTCGCGCCGGTTCTGCCTTTCGACATAACCGTTAAATCCGGGGATATAGGATGCCAGTTTCTTGAACACATCCATCTGGCCGCTTACGTTTTGATACATGTCAGTCATTTGTGCCTCCTGCGTGGGTATGCAAAGATATACGAATTCCAATTACTTTCGTCGCATGAACTGGTGTCATTATAGCCTGAGTTTCTGGTTATAATCAAGCGAACCATTTATCCTATATGGTTTTCTCGGATTTCACGGTAATTTTTTCAACGCGAAGTACGCTACCATCAAAGAACAAAGGGCAGGCGTACGCCAAGAAAAAAGAAATCGGCTGATTTGGAATTGCCGTGATTAAAAACCTTTTGGACACGGATTACACGGATCATACGGATTTTTAAAAGATTTTTCCGTGTGCTTCCGTGAAATCCGTCCAATCCGTGTACAGAATCACGGCAGCTCCTGGAGAACCAAAAAATCTTTGCGACCTTCGCGAGCTTGGCGGTTCATCTTTTGCGGTTCGTTTTCGGAGTCATTCCACCGCAGGAAAAGGTACTACCACTTTTCTTGTTGAGTGAGTATAAAATTTATGCTCGATCCAAAAATCCATCGAGCAAGGAGACTATCATGACAACCAATATTCAATCCTTACTGGGGGACAAGGCGGAAAACCTGCTTGGTTTTAAATCGCCCAAGATCCCCAAAGAGCGCCTGCATCTGCCAGGCCCTGATTTCGTCGAGCGCATCTTCGCGCAGTCCGACCGCAACAACCGCGTGCTGGGCAGCCTGGCCAGGATGTACGGCGGCGGGCGGCTGGGCGGCACCGGCTATCTTTCCATCCTGCCGGTGGACCAGGGCATCGAACATTCGGGCGGCGCCAGCTTTGCCAAGAACCCCGATTACTTCGATCCCGAGAACATCATCAAGCTGGCCATCGAAGGCGGGTGCAATGCGGTGGCCTCCACGTACGGCGTGCTGGGCATCATGGCGCGCCAATATGCGCACAAGATCCCCTTCATCGTGAAGATCAACCATAACGAACTGCTGACCTATCCCAACAGCTTCGAGCAGATTCTGTTCGGCACGGTCGAGGAAGCCTATGACATGGGCGCCGCGGCAGTGGGCGCCACGATCTATTTCGGCTCGAACGATTCCCATCGCGAGCTGATCGAGATCGCCGAGGCGTTTGCCTACGCACACGAACTGGGCATGGTCACCGTGCTGTGGTGCTACCTGCGGAATCCTGCTTTCAAGAAGGATAAGGATTATCACGTGTCCGCCGATCTGACCGGACAGGCCAACCATCTGGGCGTGACGCTGCAAGCGGACATCATCAAGCAAAAACTGCCCGAGAACAACGGCGGCTTCCTGGCCTTGAACACGGGCGACAGCTCCTACGGTAAGCTGGATAAGCGCATGTACAGCGAGCTTTCCAGCGATCACCCGATTGACCTTTGCCGCTATCAGGTGGCGAACTGCTACATGGGCCGCATCGGATTGATCAACAGCGGCGGCGCTTCCGGCGCGAACGACTTTGGCGAAGCCGCCGCGACGGCGGTCATCAACAAGCGGGCGGGCGGCATGGGACTCATCTCCGGCCGTAAAGCCTTCCAGCGCCCGATGGAGGAAGGCGTCAAGCTTTTGAACACCATCCAGGATGTGTATCTGGATAAGAGCATAACCGTTGCATAGTGCAAACAAAAAGCGCCGTCTCAACGACGGCGCTTTTTTGTTATCTTCATAGTTAAGAGAGTGTTTTGAAATTCGTTTTTAGCCACAGACACCTGCACTCCCCGGCACTTGCGCCCGGGGCAAGTGTGCGCGCACCCCACGTAGTTCGTGGGGCAGGTGTGCAAGTGTGAACACAGATTATTGATAAAAAACGTATCAAAAATGCTCTTACTGCTGAACGAGGTGGATCAGCACAACGTTGTTGCTGCCCTGCGCGTTGATCTTGAAGAATACAAAAGTATTTCCCTTTTTGAAGGCGGGGGTGGTGCCGGGGAAGCGGGTCATCATATCGGTTTGAATAACCCAGCCTGATTTCGGCAACTCCTGCTCGTAATAGTTCACGATATCATTTTCCGAGGCGGCTGTGGTAAATTGGTAGTCGCCCATTTCTTCCCGGCCGCCGATGGCTCCTGGCATGATCGGGATTCCGTTCCATTTCGTGAGGGCGGGAGCCAGGGTGGCTGTGTTCGCCGGTACGGTGGGTGCGGAGGTAGCGGCAGGGGGTGGGGTTTTCGTAAGGGGCACGCTGGTGGCCGGGGTGCTTTGCGCGGCAGGCGGGGTTAGATCGCAATCAAATTTGTCCGCCACAACTCCGTAGGAACTCCCATAGTCAAAACTATAGCTGCCGGTCATTTCATGCGGGGGCACAATGGTTCCATTGATTTTGTAGGTGATATTCATTCCAGCGGAACTAGTGGTCAGAGTAAATTGAATTGCATTTCCATTCAGACTCGATTGGCCGATCCCATCTCCTATGGATATGGATCGGGTCCCAAAATCGAAAATAGACCAGTTTCCAATTTTCTGCTCGGGCGTGATCGTGAAACTCAAAATCACGATATCTTTGTTCCCTTGTATGGACACGGGAATCGAACAATTAAAGCTTCCAGTTGGAAGGGACGAACCGCTTCCGATTAACTGGCTGAAGTATGCGCAACCTGTGATCGCCAAAAGCGTGCATAAGGCCGTGATGATGACCACAATTCTTTTCCTGGTGTTCATGGTTCTCCTGCTCCTGTTACGGGCGCACCCGGCGGCTGCTCAAGCGAGCCGCATAACTTTCTGATGGCCTCGCGCCGACCAACCTCTACAGTTTCAGCTTGATTTGTACTTGCAGGGTTGTGAAGTTAATGAGTCGCGGATGTTATTTGCACGACAAGGTAAGATCATGTTCGATCGTTTCTCCTTGCATTTCGAGCAGGTCACTCTGATATGTGACACCCGTGATCTGAAACGATCCGCCAACAAGTTTCATGTTTGCCGACCATTGCCAGCCCTCTTCTCCGCCGATGCTCCATTTACAATGATAGCTGTCGAGGGCAACATAAGTTGACAACACGTACTCCCCCGGCATGACTCCTGAAAAGCTGAATAGCCCATTGGCGTCTGTCGACACACTTGCTATCGTTGCTTTCGTATTCGTGTCCACCAGATCAACGTTTGTTTGATAGGGTTGATTTATTCCAGCGATAAATATCTTTCCGTTGATGTTCCCTTCCGGTATGGGTGTGGGCGTTGAAGTTGGAGTGGGCGTGGAAGTTGGAATGGGTGTGGGCGTGACCGTTGGAGAGGGGGTCACCGTCGGTGTCGGCGTTACCGTTGGACCAAATAATTGTCCGGGGGCGCAGCTTGATATAGCCAGACTCAAGAGTAGGACAATTGTCATAGTGTTTCGTTGCTTTGTGTTCATTTCTTCTCCTGCGCTATNNGCTATCACGGGCGCACCCGGCGGCTTCTCAAGCGTGCTGCATGACTTTTAATGGATGTTCGTTATCCAGCGATTTGGTTCAGCGGCCTGAGGGTTCGCTCAAGCCGGCGCTGGGCAACCTTAACCCAAAAGAGCATTGAGATATTCAAACCAATCGGAACCGGATTATTTGTAATCAATTGTAAGTGTACCGGTGTCAATGCCATGATCGGCAGTTAGATCGATCACAACTGGAACGCTGTTCTCGCCATACACCAAACCGATTACACGACCAAAAGTCTTGTCATAAGCGACCGCCAGAGAATATTTTCCCGCGGGAACATTGAGGATGGTAAATGCCGTT
>PMLN01000063.1 GCA_003158885.1 Anaerolineae bacterium | reverse complement strand
ATTATGCGAATTTACGAATGCCGCAAATAACCCATGGAAAATCGGTGGAATTAACCCGTGTGTGAGAGGCGCGCTCCAAAATCTCCGATTCGTCTAGCAACTTTGGCAAGACCATACGTTTCGGCTCACGGCTTTGTCAAAGTCAGAGAACGAAACGCGAAGCTCGCGAAGGGCGCAAAGGCTTCTTTTTTTCTTGGCGTACTTTGCGGCCTTCGCGTTGAAAAAATGACAAAACATAGATTCATCATGGAATTTGAGAAGGCCATAGGTCGCCAATCATAGGGTCTTCTTATTTTTCCGGTTTTCCTGTACAATCCATCACAACAAAAATTTGTAAGGGGCGCTATTGCCCGGATAAAGCCTGTCCCTGTCTCATATCTTGTATGCCCACACCTGAAGAACTCGCCCGCGAGAATATTGATAAGCAGCTTGAAGCCTGCGGCTGGATCGTGCAATCGCGTGCCGAGATGGAGGCAGGTCTGGTCCGCACGACGAGGTTGATGCAGGCGGTGTCGAGGTCAGCGTTCGCATCAAGGAGAAAACAATGTTAAAACGTTATCTAAACACTTTTTCTATTATCGGTATCCTTGTTGTAATTGTCGTTGTTATAGGTTGGTTTGTTTTTCCTCAATGGAAAAGTCAGCCTGGAGGATTTTTTGTTCTACTAGGGTCTGCACTTACGGGTGTGATCGCGGCCCTAAAGGGGTTGAAAGATGCTCACGATTTTCTTAATAATGAAAAGAAAAAGGATAAACTCGAAGGTCTCGAAGGTATTGAAAAACTTGTCGTTCAGGTCATTTCAAAGCCGATAATAGAACGGGTCAAGAAGCGTGAATTGCCAAGCAAGGTAATGCACAATGTCCCCCAACCTGATTACGGAGAATTTATTGGCCGCGATGAAGAGATAAAAAAGGTAGTGAGCCTGTTACGTCCTGTTCCTCATTCACAATACCCGGTCGTCACTATCGATGGGATTGGGGGGGTCGGTAAAAGCGCTCTTGCTCTTGAGGTTGCCAACCGATATTTATATAACTATGATCACTTGCCATCCGAAGAACGCTTTGATGCGATTATCTGGACTAGTGCCAAAGAAACGGTGCTCACTGCCGAGGGAATACAAACTCGTCCACAGGTTCTGCGGACACTTTTAGATATTTATGCGGCTATCGCTATCACCCTACAACGTGAAGATATCACGCGTGCCAGAACCGAAAAGGAACAAACCGAGTTAATTCGAAATGCGCTAACAAATCAACGGACATTGATTATTGTCGATAACTTAGAGACAGTAGACGATGAAAAGGTAAGTACATTTATTCATGAGATACCATATCCAACCAAAGCTATTATCACTACCCGTCACCGGCTTGATGTTGCCTATCCAGTTCGTCTCGCTGGTATGCCAAAAGAAGACGCTCTCAAGCTTATTGCACAAGAGTGCACAAAGAAAAACGTAATACTTACTAGCGATGGCGCTAACCGTTTGTTTGAAAGGACCGCCGGTATTCCTCTAGCCCTCGTTTGGAGCATCGGTCTGATGGGGAAGTATGAAATTGAAAACGTCTTAGAAAAGCTTGGAGATGCCGAAGAAAATATCGCTGAATTCTGTTTCAAGGCGGTGCTCGAATCCATACAGAGTGAACCGGCTTACAAATTGTTATTGGCACTTGCGTTATTTGCAACAGATGCCAGCCGCGAATCTCTGGGAGCCATCTCAAGATTACCAATTAGAGACAGAGATGATGGCCTTGCTCGGCTGGAAGTTCTCTCATTAGTGGACAAACAAGCCGATCGATTCAAGCTCTTACCGCTTACTAAAACCTATGTACTGGCTGAATTGAAAAAACATGCAGATTTAGGCGCGCAAATTAATCATCGTTGGATCGAATATCTCAAATCAATATGTGCCGGAGTGGATAGCGAATATTACTGGAGATATCGTAGTTATGCCTTTTTTCAGGACGGAGAAACCATTCTGGATGCTATCCAATGGTGTAGAGAACATGGCCCTGCTGAGGATGCAATATTCTTAACCTATGCAGCTTATGATTTTTTGGAGGCGAGAGGCCGTTGGAACGAAATGCAAATTCTAGTAAATGACACTTTAGTGTTGGCCGAAAGCCTAAAAAACAATCTGGCGATTGCTAGGCTTTACGTCATTCTAGCTTGGATCTTAATGCAACAAGGCGAACTCGATGGAGCTGAAAATCTTTATTTAAAAAGCATAGAAAAATATAGAAATCAAAATAATCAAGAAGGAGAAACTATAGTTCTACACCACCTCTGTGCTATTTACCGTAAACGTTGTCAATTTGATAAAGCTGAAGGATATTTAAGACAAGCCGAGAACTCAGTTGGTTATTTGGAAGTTGGCGACTTGCGTGCTCTTGTAAAAACCGAACGAGGTAAGCTTGCTCGGGATAAGAAAGATTGGTTTGAAGCGAAAAAGATTTTTAATGAGATAGCCGAATATTTCGAAAAACGAATTGAACAAACACCTCGTGATGAGCCTCTCGCACGCGGTAATTGGGGACATTTGGCTATTGTCGCCTATCATCTTGGGAATTATAAAGAAGCTAAAGAACTGTGTTTAAAAAGTATGGAATTTTTTGAATCCTCCGGGACAAAGGGTTATTTGGCAACTCTAAAATATCGGTTGGCACTGACTGAAGAAGCCCTTGGTGAGAAGAGCGAAGCACTTATCCATGCTAACGAGGCTGTGGATTGGTTTAACCGATTGGGGATGAAACCCGATTATGGCGAAGCGAAGATACTCTTAGATCGACTACAAAAAAAAGTCAGAAAGTGATTACATAACAAATGACCAATCAATTATCCACTATCGTTCAACGCCCCTGGAATTATTGCAATTTCCTGCGCGACGAGCGGCGGCTGTCGGTTGTGGAAGTCGAGTCCGCGGTGGAGGTGGGTCTGGTCCGCGCGGCGAGGTTGATGCAGGCGGTGCTGAGGTCAGCGTTTGAGGGGAGGCTGTGACAATAAAAACGCTCCCAATTTGGGAGCGTTCGTTGATTGAATTATTGGATTTCTTCAAGCAATTTGTATCGAGAACAATCTTCATGCGGCGGTCGGTTTGCGTACTTTGCGGATTTCCTGCGCGATCTCATCATCGGTCAATGCAGGCAAATCCAAGGCCGCCAGGCGATCTGCGGCGGCGAACAGATTATCCACACGGCGGCGGCGAATCTCTTCGCGCAAAAGACGCTCGATGGCCTTCGGGCTTAATAAGCCCGCCGCTTCTGCTTCCTTGCGTAATCGATCCGATAAAGACAATTTGAAATCCAATGTGGTCATTTTGACCTGCTTTCTATTGCTAAAATGATTATACCATCCAGGAAAAAGGGAATTTTTCCATGAGCACACAACCCTCCGCCATCGTCCAGCTTCTCTGGAATTACTGATCGCAGGCGGTGCGGTTAAGTCAGGCTTTTTACCAAATACAATTCCCCTCGTTCGAAGCCTCGTCCGAGATAATATTCCCTCGTTCCCACGGCGGAGATGACGGCCATGCGCTGGAAGCCATTTTCTTTTGCGATCTGTTCCGCTTTATGGAGCAGGTTTTTTCCCAACCCGGCGTGCTGGGCCGCGCCGCTTTTCTCCTCGCCAACAGGCAGGGATTGCCCATAGACATGTACTTCGCGGATCAAGGCCGCTCCTTCCAAATCCTTCAATTGCGTCTGCGGCGCGTCCTTGGATGGCAGGGATAAGCGAATGAAACCCGCCAGCTTGTCATCCGGCGTGACATACGAAATGAAATGCTCCTCGGCCTGATCGGCTGGATAGACGAGATCGTTCAGTTTGAGCAGGGAAGGATCAACCGGCTTGCCCCGCACTTCCCGGCAGCGGATGCAATCGCAGTGCGTGCCGCGCCGCTTCATCTCAGTCTGTACATCCTGCCGCAAGCTGGTGCGGCGGTTGCCCTCCACCACGTTGGTCGAGGGGATGTCGCGGATGATGCGGTTCACACGGCAATAGCGCGGGATGGCCGTTTTGACATCTGCAATTAGATCAATCAATTGTTTGGTGGTGTAGGGCTGGAACTCGCCGCGCTGCCAGTATTCATAAAGCTCGGCATTGGCCAGCAATTGATTGGGGTAGATCTTGATCTCATCGGGACAGAAGCCCTGCCACAGGCGGGCAAAATCTGCGCGGTCTGATTCGGGCGTTGCACCGAGCAGGTTGGGCATCCAATGCAATACGATCTTAAAGCCCGCCGCGCGCAGCAGGGCCGTGGCCCGCCGCGTACATTCCACATCGTGACCGCGCTTGTTCATCTCAAGGATGCGGTCATCCAGACTCTGCGCCCCCATCTGGACTTTGGTCACGCCCAAATGCCTCAGCCAGCGGATTTCATCCGGCGTGATTTCATCCGGCCGCGTCTCGATCACCAAGCCCACATTGCGGTGCGCGGCGGACTCGTTTAACGTCTGCACTTTCAACAACTCATCACCCCCCTCTCCCGCTTCTGGGAGAGGGTCGCGCAGCACGCCGAAGGCGACGGGGGTGAGGGACTCATTCATCGCCTCGAAACAGCGCTTCACGAACCATTCCTGGTAATCGCGGCGGTATGAACTCCACGTGCCGCCCAGGATCAACAACTCGATCTTATCGGTGGGATGTCCCAGCGAATCCAAGGCCTGGAGGCGCGACTTCACCTGCAGATAGGGATCAAAGTCATGCTCGAGACCGCGCATGGCACCCGGCTCATCGGCCAGGTATGATTTTGGCATCCTCACGTCGGTGGGACAAAAAATGCACTTTCCGGGGCAGGGATAAGGCTTCGTCAGAACGGTGACCGTGGTCACGCCGGAAAGCGTGCGCATCGGTTTCATCCGCAGGCGTTCGAGCAGCCTGGCATCGGAGGGCATTTCGTTATTCCGCACCATCTCATGATAGGCGGCCACCAGCACATACTTGCCGAGATAGCCCCCGCCTTTCAGCGGATAATGCCGGAGCGCATCCATCACCGCACGCCCATCCCGGATCTCGCCAATGGCCTGGCGCGCCAAAACCATCCATTCAGGCTGGATGGTATGCGTCGAAACCCATTCTTCCTGCTTTGGCGATCTCATTTCCCTTCCTCAGGCTTAAGCACGAATTGATCTTTCACTTCGTTCAGCGTCTTGTGCTTGAAAAGATCGGTGTGGAGTCCGCATTCGGTTTTGCCGCGGCCCGCCCAGCGTCCGGCGCGGTCGTCGTCATCCGAGCCGACCGCGATCGTGCACGGCGCACAACCGATACTGCGATAGCCGCGCTCATAGAGCGGATGCCGCGGCAAGTGATGTTCATCCATGTAAGCTTGCACGTCGCGCTTGGTCCAGGTGAGCAGGGGATTGACTTTCAACAAACCGTCATCCTGTAATTCCAGGATTTTTGCGTGCGAACGTTCCGCCGTTTGGTCGCGCCGGATGCCGCTGATCCAGGCTCGCAACCCGCTCAAGGCCTTTTGCATCGGCTGGACTTTGTGAATATAACAGCACAGGTTTGGATCTTGCATGGGCAGGGTGCGTGTGTTCTGGCGTGCGAACACATCCCAGCGTGAATCGCGATAAAGATCGACCACGTTGAGCTTCCACTCGTGCTGGATCTTCTCGCGGAAGATCAGCGTATCCCAAAAGTGGTAACCGGTATCGAGGAAGAAGATGCGCAAGTCGGGTTTAATGGTTACCGCCATATGCAAGAGCGGCATGCTTTGCGTTTGAAAGGAGGTGCTCATGGCGATATCGGGCGCGAAGGTATCCACCGCCCAGCGGATGATCTCCTGGGGCGTCTTCGCTTCGAACTGCGCCGAAAGCGCATCCACTTCTTTTTTATCGAACACGAGCGAAAATTATACCCGTTATACCATGGGTATTATATAATCAGGGTGTGAATGCAATAATTGCGGAGCGATTGTTGGATTTGAACCGCCGCTTCTATACGGAATACGGGCGCGATTTTTCCGCCACGCGCGGACGATTGCAAACGGGAGTCATGCGCATAGTCGAATCTCTGCGCGGCGATGAAGCGATCCTGGATTTGGGCTGTGGCAACGGTGAACTGGCGCGCACTTTGTCCCGGAGCAGCCATCACGGTTCTTACCTCGGCCTCGATTTCAGCCTGCCTCTCTTGGCCGAAGCCGGACGCGCAGCCTTTGCATTTCCCGTTCAATTCCTGCAAGCCGATCTTACCCGGTTATCTACTGCCACTGATCGCTGGCCGCTGATTACTGATCGCTATTCACTGGTCTTTGCCTTTGCCGTTCTTCATCACATCCCGAGTCTTGAACTCCGCCTGGAAATCATCCAAAAGATTCGTGAACGGTTGAGACCGGATGGGCTGTTCATCCATTCCAATTGGCAGTTCCTGAACAGCCCGCGCTTGAAGGCCAGGATCCAGCCGTGGGGAAGCATTGGCTTGAAAGAAACTGACCTGGATGCCAACGATTATCTGCTGGATTGGAAGCGCGGCGGACACGCTCTGCGCTATGTGCATCATTTCGATGAGTCCGAACTGGCCTACCTGGCAAAATCCGGCGGCTTTGAAATCATCGAAACATTTTATTCCGACGGCGAAAACCACAGGTTAAGCCTGTACCAAACCTGGAAAGCGATCAAGGAGGCTTGACCCTTTCCCCTTTTCCCCTTCACTTCATGAGCGGCTTAAATCCCTCTCCCACGGCCTCATGTGCCTGCCCGATCACCATGAAAGCCTTGGGGTCAACCTCCTGGAGGATGGCTTTGAGCTGGGAAACTTCTGAACGGCTGACCACACAATAAAGAACCGGACGATCCGCGCCGGTATATGCGCCCTTGCCTTGCAGGATGGTCATACCGCGTTCCATATCCACCAGCACGCGTTGTGCCACCGCCTCCGGCTGGTTGGTGACGATCATCGCAGTTCGCACCATGCCCGGACCTTCGAGCACCGTTTCTGAAACAATGCCGCTGACATATAACGTAATGATCGCATACAGCGCCTGCTTCCAGCCGAATACAAATCCGGCGGCCAGGATGACGGCGGAATCCACCATCAGGTAACTTTGCGTCATGGGGACACTGCGATGATGATTCAGGATGCGGGCCAGCACGTCCGAGCCTCCGCTCGTCCCGCGTCCGCGATAGACCAATCCGTATCCCACGCCGCTGACCACAGCCCCATAGAGGGCATTCAAAAAAATATCATCCGTTAAGCCTTGCATCGGAAAGATATTCAAGCGCGGCATTAAATCCACGAAAAGGGAATACACCACCACCGCCAAGGCGGTACGCAGTGCAAAGCGCGATCCGCCCAGAAAGCGCCAGCCGATGATGAACAACGGAATATTCCCGATCAAAACCATCAGGCCGATGGGCCAGTTGGTGTAGTGATTGATCAATTGCGATATTCCGCTTACGCCGCCGCTCGCCAGGTTGGCGGGCACCAGGAACAGGCGCAGCCCGATGGCTTGTATGATCGCGCCGACCGCGATCAGGGCATAATCAAAGAATACCGGCAGGAATTTCTGGCGTGATGGCATGCTATTAATCGCAGAAAATATTCGATTCAATCCAGCAAATTTATGCCTGCCAGCTTCTCGATCACGCCGATCACAGCCGAGTTGTCCAACTCGCCCATGCCCAGTTCGATCATCTCTTCGTAAAGGCGCGTGTTCCCGGCTGCCGAAGGCAAGTACAGTCCATATTGATGGGCCGTCTCCATCACGATCCGCATATCCTTCAACTGCATATGAGCCTTGAAGCCCGGGGCGCGGTTGCCTGCAAACAAGCGCGGCGGCTTGACATCCAGGGTCCAGCATTGCGCCGCCCCGCCTTTGATCGCCTCCACCACCTTTTGCGGATCAACGCCTGCCTTGCGTGCGAAGATCAGCAGTTCACCCATGGCGGCCATCTGCGCCGCGACCATGATCTGATTGGCGGCCTTCGCCACCTGGCCCGCGCCTGCATCGCCGACATGCGTAACGGTCTTGCCCATGGCCTTGAAGACAGGCATGGCTTTTTCAACGGCTTCCGCCGGCCCGCCGACCATGACGGTCAGCGTTCCATTTTTCGCGCCGATATCCCCGCCGGAAACGGGCGCGTCCAGCGACAGCACACCTTTGGCGGACAGCTTCTCCGCGATCATGCGCGCCGAGGCCGGCTTGATGGTGGAGTTGTCCACGAAGATCAAACCCGGATGTGCGCCTTCGATGATTCCCCTTTCACCCAGCGCGACCTTTTCCACATCCGGCGAATCAGGCAGGTTTGTAAAGACAATATCAACCAAAGATGCCACCTCTGCGGCGGAATGTGCCGCGCTGGCACCTTCGTGAACCAGTTCATCCACCGCCGGTGTCGAACGATTAAAGACGACCAGCGGGAAGCCTGCTTTTAGAATGTTGCGGGCGATGGATTTGCCCATCAATCCGAGACCGATATAACCAACCTTGAGCATGATCACTCCTTGTTTGAAAGCGGAAATCTGGGTGGGATTATACCAATGAGAAACCCCTCTTCATCCTGTATGGTGCGGGATGAAAAGGGGTAGGGGGTAAGGGGTAAGGGGATGAAATCAAATCTTGCTTACTTGACTGATGTTACGCAGTAAGATGGTTATCCACCACCGCGAACACGAGCGCTTTGCGTGCTTCGCGAAGTTCACAGGGATTTTAAAGGGAATTTCTCCGTTTACTCTGTGCGCTCTGTGGTGGATTACTTACTTGAGCAGGTAGGTCATATCCACAGTGACCGTCAGCGTCAATTGGCCGGTGCTGATCGGTACCGCCGCCACAGGTGCATTGATTGCGCCGCCGCCTTTGCCGTACATATCCGTCACCGGCTGCGGGATATTGTTCGTGAAGCTGATGGTTTGCACATCGCCGAGCGTGACGCCGGAGGCGGCGGCAAGTCCCTGGGCCTGGCCCTGTGCGTCCTTGACGGCCTGGTCGCGCGCCTGTTTGAGCGCAGTGGTTTTATCGAACACATCGAATTGAATGCTGTTGATGTTGTTCGCGCCGGCCTGCACGGTGGCATCCAAAAGGTCGCCGAGCTTATCCAGTTGGTGAACGGTCACGTACACGGTGTTATCCACGACATAAGTTGTGGTCGCAGTTTTCCCGCTTTGCGGATCGTATTGTGTATTGGGATTGATGCTGAAGTTGGTGGTGCGGATATCTTTTGGGTCCACCCCGGCATTCTTCAGCGCGGCAATAACCTGTGTGGTCTGGTCGTTATTGGCGGAGACTGCCTCTGTGGCAGTCGGCTTTTCGGTATGCACGCCGATGTTGACGTAGGCGATATCGGGTGTAAGGTAAACCATGCCCGTGCCGGTTACGCTCATGGTGCGCAGGGTCGGTGACGGGTTGCTTACTACGGTGGTCGGCCCGCAGGCGCTCAATCCAAGGGCGGCCGCCAGAATGGCGGATAAAAGAACAAATTTGATGCGCATATCTTCTCCTTTGTGTTTTTCTTTTGACGTCCGAGGTAATCGAAAAGTTCCCACGTATTTTACTCGCTGATGTGAGGGTGCGTCGCACCTTCGAGAACGGGAATAATCCAACGATTAGATTTGCCTGCTTTTGTGGACCAATCCACCCGTCTGGTGCAACGCAGCATTGCCTACAAACCAGCAGGATTTTTGAGTAAAAAATAATGAGGAACGAATACTTCTCCGCCCAGGGGCACGGAGGCGATGAATAATCTCCCGATATATAAGATTCTAAAGTGAATGTGTTGGCTTGAAAATAAAAAAGATGGTTTTTGTGAAGTCGGAGAACCAATCGCGCACAAAGCACGCCGCCCTCACCCTCGCTTCCGAAGAACACGGAAGTGCTGCGCGGCCCTCTCCCGATGGGCGAGGGGAAGAGGAAGGGTGCAGGAGACCTAAAACGCAAGACACAATTGNNTCAGGAGACCCTGCGCCAGCAGAGGTTTTACCCGATTTACATGAAACGCTG
The DNA here is from genome assembly GCA_003158885.1 of Anaerolineae bacterium. Classification (GTDB taxonomy): domain Bacteria; phylum Chloroflexota; class Anaerolineae; order Anaerolineales; family Villigracilaceae; genus Fen-1038. Next base: position 1,650 of record PMLN01000063.1, on the reverse strand, counting down.
AGGAGACCCACCATAAAGCCAGAAGCACATTCAGCGATTGGTTTTCAACTTAAAGCGCAGGCGAATCACTTGCCTGAGTTAAGAACTTTAAATGTACCTGTATACGGATCAATATCTAGAGTAAAACTGGCGAGACTATGAAAGTATGCTACCTTCCATCCTATATTACCAAAAAGGTAAAGCTGAATATTGCACTCATTGTTATAATCCGATCGAAATTTTGCTCCACCATTTTCTTCGGCGATTCGAAGTGCATCGTCAGCAGAGATTTTAAATTTGCTGAGATCAAAACCCTTCTGCCCAAATATTGGATGAGGAAGATTAGTTTCACCTCCCCACTCTACCCAATTTTGCTCTGGAGAAAATGTCATTTGCCGTGCTGCATATGACGGTAATTCGTTTATCCAAACCGTTTTAAAGTAGGTAATCTGACCCGCTCCAAAGCCTCTGGTGGCAGCGGTGCAATCCGTATTAAATGTAGCTGCGTATATATTCCAAGATGTTAAGGGCTCATGCCAAACAAATTCATGGAGCGCGTTCGCTACTTTCAGGTAGTCGAGTTGGCGCCAAAATATTGGGCTTAATGATTGATTACTAACCTCTGGCGTTTCTAGTTCTGGCATAAATACTTCTGTATCTCCGCGATCCAACGACGCAATGATGGTCTGTGAGTTTATCTTGTATTCACCATGTTGGGGAAAATCGCTGGTCGATCCAGGTCCAATTTGATTACCTATCGAGGATGCAAAGATTATGCACACCGTACATAAAGCTAACAGAAGGACAATTGTGCCAATGATCGGCAATCTTTTGAATAATTTATTTCTCATGGAGCAACTCCTCGAGATAATGAGGCAATTGTGTCCCAATTGACATCCGGAACGGACCAGCCTTGACTTTTTAGCACAGCGACAAAGTGGGCGAAAATTGGTAGGGCTTTTGCATTATAAGAATTATTAGCGTCGGGGTAAGTGTAGTAAGCGCGCCAATTTAGAGTAGTACCCGGTTCGCAAGATCCATTTTTAGCACAATTTCCATATGGTATTCCGCGCTCAAGATCGCCAATGTCAGAATTGGTAAAACCTCCTCCATTTTGACCGCCTGCAGCAGCAAGCAAGATATCAGTCGCAGTGCAACCTTTACACGCGTTTGTGACGCTACTGATTCTTGCCGTCATTACCTTTACATTCGTCAAATCGTCAGTGGGCGATCCGCTTATTCCAAACTCAGTAAGCTCATCCTGATTAGTTTTTGCAATGCCGTAATCAGCCGGACCGAAAACTTTGACAAGAGGCGAATTATTGTATGCACTAATCACCTCGGGACATCCGAAGCAATTCCTCTCCACGAGACTGGCTTGTCCAAGTAAACCAGTATTTTGAGCGGCAATGCCAGCAACTGCATATGTGTTTATATAATTACCTCCGCCCAAAGCGGGAACATATTTTTCGCCAGTCCCAAGATTGCCATTACTTATATGAGCATTTAGGAGATAGTCATATCCGCTACTACAGTTGTAGCCATCTTCATCACAGTCCCTATGCCCTGTTGGGTCAGTTGCATTTATTGGATCATTGTTGACATACGCATACCGATCATAGCCCTGCACGCCATTTGGCACGACGCTATCGGCTTGGGCAAACCGGCCTG